>NZ_NHNZ01000215.1:0-26160 GCF_002727095.1 Halorubrum sp. C191
GCCTGACGGAGTCCACATCAATCAGGCAGAATGTCTGTTTTCGCTCGTTCAACCGTGGCTGCGGAAGTTCCGCGGCCTGTCCAAGCAAGGCTTGGAGCAGGCCGCTCATACATTCGGGATCATTAGATCGCTGAATCTCACAGGCGCATCCGTCGATATCACCATTGACTGCCTTGTTATGGGGGCTTTCCGTAGTTCTACATAAGAGCGACCCAGTTATCCTTATTGTGGCACATCTCGTCGATGGTATCTCTAGATATGATATTCCAGAATATGATTATTCAGAGTATGATTATTTAGAATATTTTATATCACGCCCACTAATTCAGTGCTACTCAATATTTGGATAATTCGGGGAACATACCGACACCCCGGTCGAGCGTCAGTCGTCGGCAGCAGCAGCGTCAGCCTGCCCCTGCCAGAGATCCGCGTATATTCCCTCGCCCGCAACCAGCTCGTCGTGCCCTCCCTGCTCGACGATCCGGCCCTGATCCATGACAACGATCTCGTCCGCGTTCTGGATCGTCGACAGTCGGTGGGCGATGATGAACGCGGTCCGCTCCTCGACCAGCCGCTCGAGGCTTTCCTGAATCAGTTCCTCGGTCTCCGTATCGACGTCTGAGGTGGCCTCGTCAAAAACGATGATCTCGGGATCGTTGAGCAGTGCCCGGGCGATGGCGAGGCGCTGCCGCTGGCCGCCCGAAAGTTTGACGCCACGCTCGCCGACTTGCGTGTCGTATCCATCTGGGAGATCTTCGATGAACTCGTCGGCCGCGGCGGCCTCGGCCGCCCGCTCGACCCGAGCGCGGGCGCTTTCGTCCGGTTCTCCCGCCCACTCGGCCTCAAGCGTCTCGCGGTCGCCGTACGCGATGTTCTCCGCGACGGTCCCCGAGAACAGGTACGGATTCTGTTCGACAATGGCGATGGCGTCCCGCAACGACTGTAGATCGTACTCCCGCACATCGGTCCCGTCAACCCGGACGGCCCCATCGTCGACGTCGTGGAACCGGGGAATAAGCTTCAGGAGCGTCGACTTCCCGGCCCCGGTCGCCCCGGCGAGCCCGATCGTCGTCCCCGCCGGCACGTTGAGCGAGACGTCGTGAAGGACGGGCTCGCGGTCCCCGTAGGCGAACGTAACGTCTTCGAACGTGACCTCTCCGTCAATCGACGCAGGGGTGTGCGGCGAGTCGGGGCTGGTGATCGTGGGCTCGCGGCCGAGCAACCCGAACACGCGCTCGGCGCTCGACTTCGCGAGCTGGTACTTGTTCGCCGACTTCCCGACCCGGCGCATCGGCGAGTACAGCCGCCGCAACAGGAGGAAGAAGAGCGCGAACCCGCCGAGGGTCAGCGCCCCTGCCTCGCCGGGAACGCCGCTGATGATATCGGTGCCACCGATGTAGAGCACGAGGACGAATACGACGCCGGTCAACAGTCGCAGGGCCGCGAAGAACCCCCGTCGGATCCGAAGCGCCGCGACCTTCTCGTCGTGGTACGCCTCGCTCTGCGTAGCGACTCGGCTCTCCTCGAAGCTGTACCGGTCGAACGACTTGATCACCGCGGCGCCACCGAGGTTGTTCTCGAGCCGCGTGTTCAGTCGAGCGACTGTCTCGCGAATCGATTTATATCGAGGTTCGATCCAGGTGAGAAACTGGCTACTAGCCAGTCCGATGACCGGGACCGGCGCGAGCGCGATGAGCGCCAGCTTCGGCGAGTACGTCCACAAGATGATCGCGATTCCGCCGACCGTCGCGACCACGCGGATGAGCTGTCGGAACTCCGTGTTCAGGAACTGCTCAAGCCGATTGATATCGCTGTTGAGGATCGACATCATACCGCCGGTCTGATGATCGGCGAAGAAGTCCATCGAGAGCCGCTGGAGATGGTCGTACGTGTCGTTTCGCAGATCACGCTGAACCTTCTGTGCGGTCGCTTGAAGCAGATACCGGGAGATAAACCGCGCAACTGACCGGACCAGGTACGCGAGCACCGCGATGAGCACGAGCTGTTCGAGCACCGCGAGCCGAGCCGCTTCGCCGGTGATTTCGCCCTGCGGCAGCAAACCCACGTCGGTCAGCAGTCCCGCGTCGGCCGACCCGCGGATCGCTCGATCGATCGCAGCCGCGACGACAATCGGTGGGACCAGTCGGGCAAACCTCGTGAGAAACGCCGCAAGCACGCCGAGCGTAAGGGTCGGCCAGTAGCGCTTGGCGTAGCCGAGCAGACTCACCATCGGGTGGCCGTCAACGTTCTCTCGGGCGTGTTCAAACCCGCCGTGGTCGTCTGTCACTGTGTTCGGTAGCGCTCTTGTGTGTAAGTATTCGGTGACATGGCGCTATAAGCTAGATGATTGTCTGGCGAACTGATGACAGACTAGTCGGCGGCTTGTTCGGTTCGTCGGGTCTCCTCTACTTGTAGCGGGTCGGCTGCCGATGTCGCGGTAACCAATCGGAGGAACTGTCCCGCGTTCGTGAGGAGTTTATTCTCCGCTTTTCGAAGGTGCTCTTCATACGTTGAGCGAGCGACTGCCGTCTGATCGGCTAGGTCTCGAAGCGAGGTCTTCCGTGGTTGCTCGTAGTACCCACTCTCCAGTGCTAATTGGAGCGCTGCCAACTGTCGGTCAGTGATGTTCTCGAACAGTTGGTTCGCCGGCGCCAGCATACTGTGTGGAATCTGTTTTTCCGAAATCGACGTTTTCGAGAGCAGTTCGATTTCTCTATCGGAGCGAAGATCACCGAGCAGCTCTCGAATGTCCTCGCCGTCGAACGCGACTACCGTGTAGTGCTCCCAGCCTTGACGGTAGATCGTTGGCGACTGATACAGGCAGTTGTGTTTCTCAAACCGGTCGATAATCGACTGTTCGAGTGAACAGAGACACGACTGTGTGACGATGTGATACCCTTCGTTACCCTTCGATTCGTGCAGAACGGTTCCGAGTTGGTCAATATCGTCACGCAGCTCTTGACCTCCTCCTCCGCGTGAACGCGGAGGAATCCCACCACGGGATTTCAGGCCGAGCGAAGCGGCCTGTTGATTTCAAGACGCATACGTTCCAAGCGTCGTCTGCTGGGTTTCAGCATCGGCTTGGCTGTCTTGTGGCCCGGTCAAAGAGGCCCCATCCGTAGCCGAGTCATCGGCACCAGCCTTCTGCCGGGAAGCCCAGTCGCTTTGGCGGTGACTCTCTCCACTACGGTAGCGGTCTGCAATGTTTATCGCCCCGTTCACGTCGGCTTGATACTCACCGACCCAACAGCCGTCGTTCGAGCATCTAAACGTCGCCTGTCGTGGCCGGTAACCGTGTTCACCGCAGGCGTGACACGCCTTCGACGTGTTCCGGGGATTCACCGTCTCGACGGGAATCCCCTTCTCGGTAGCTTTGTAGCGAATCTGTGCGTGGAGCTTGGCAAAGCCCCACCCATGTAACCGCCGATTCATGTACTCACCGTAGTCCATGTTCTCGCGGATGTACCTCAGGTCTTCCAGCACTAACACTGGGTTGTCGACGGACTCGGCGTAGTCCACGACCTCGCTGGTCACACGGTGAAAAACGTCGTCAATCTGGTCCCACAGTGCGTCACCGAACGAGTCTGCGATTCGCTCACTACCACGCTTCTGAAGCCGTCTTGTGGCGGTGAAGTAGGTTTTTCGGAGCCGACGAACGGCTTTGCCGTCGGCGGCCCACAGGCGGGGGCGAACCGGAGAACCGGAGCCGTCGCGGTGACACACCGTGACGAGGCTCGCTTCTCCGATGTCCACACCAACCGGTGTCCGCTTATCGGCGGACGCCTCAGATTCGTCCTCCACGTCGCGGGTAGCGGTGATGTGGAGGTACCACGTTCCATCCCGCTCGAACAGCCGACTTTCACCCATCTCGGCGTCGTCTGCGTACAACGCTTCAAGCCAATCCCGCTGGTCGGGATTGGCGCGTGCTGGTATCCAGAGGTGGTAATCCTCGTGGTGCGGGACTTTGGCGTACCACTCGATAGCGTTCTGTGGCTGGTGGTCGAGTTGTAGGCCCTCGTTTGTGAACCGCACTGGGTGGTCGTCGTGGATCTCGTTGGCGTCGTAACTGTTCCCACAGAGTTGTGGGACGTACTTTTTGAGGGCATTTTTCGCGTAGCCGCTCAGGTCGTACTCGACAACCACATCGTTGGTTGCTGACTGCGTGTCACAACCAGTGTCAAAGGCAGCCTGAAGCGCCCGTCGATAGGCATCGCGTGTCTCACGAAGTTTCTGTCGCTTATGGAGGTTCGGGTCCACAAGCTTCAGTTCGAGGGTTTTCGTGAGTTCGCCCATCGTCACCGTGCGAAGATTTTGGTTGTGGCAGATATATATCCCAGCCATCCGGAGTGGAAGTGAACCCGTGGGAAATCCGGCACTACAATAGAACGGTGGCTTGTCACACTATGATGTCCGCTCGACCCCCGCCTGTTCGTTCCTCGGTTCCGACACTCTGTCGGAACACTCGTCACTCACGGCAAGGCGGGGGTATGCGCTCGTATCTCTATCAGTACAATGTAGGCAAGATTATCGGTTGACGGTGCTCACACTCAGTTCAACGGTAGTCCACCGCCGATCGATTAGCAGAACAGATTCGGTCTGCTGTACTCAGCCTCTGTACTGAGTGATTTGGAGTGTAAAATATCAAATTCTGAGTGTTTCAACAGAGCCAATGAAACGGTGACATAGTACATTAGTAGTTCCATCCCTACTGACAGTGAACTGTACTGGAGGCCGAGGTCACCTATCCGGAGGGACAACGGTGATATAGTAATTGTCACGACCGGCGAAGGCGGCCGCGTGCTTGAGGAGACCCACTCAAAAACGGGCGATAGTCCTTGTTAGGCTACGCCAGGACATCGATTCTTCGATCACGGTCAGCCAAACGAGTGCGATTGGGTTCGATCCCGGTGATGTTCAGTTTTGACGGCCAGTCAACCCCCCTGCGTCGGACGGAAGGAACTTCTCGCTATCAGTGTGTTCGAATGATGCGACGACGGTGCCGTCAAGCTGCCGGATCCGTGTCTGAACGGGATGGTCACCAATTGTTTCGCTAACGCCACCAATCGCAGTAAGTGGATATGCGGCGGCGATGAGGAGACACCGCTCCTGTTCGGGGTCCAAGATTTCGATGACGAGAAAGACGGTTCCAGCTTTTGTGGCCCTATGGACATCGTACTGCGGAAAGTCTCCGTCTGCGACCCAGTCGCTAATCTGGTCGGCATCCTCATCGGGTACGAGATGGCGGAAGGCGTACTCCTTTTCATCAGGGTTAGTCACGACCGTCGTCTCACTCGACTGCGTATACAGAACAATCCACCCTGCTGTCTCGCGACGTTCGGCAAGGTCGGCGGCATCTGTAAGTGTCCGCTTCCAGGCCTCTCGGGCTTGCGTATCAACGCCTGCTGATTCGTCACGTGTCATGTCCCTACGGGCGTGGGCACCTTCCAAAAGTCTGTTCCACGTCAGGGCCGCGTCCGCTAGCAGCTACCAAACAAAAAGCGCTTCAATTCCGATCGATGTCAACAGGATACAGATTCCAGCGGCAAACAGCTTTAGCGCCGGCGAATACCGCTCTTCCGGTGGGAGCATGTACCATCTGAGCGGCGGAACTGACTGTACGACGGCTTGAAAGCGAGTCACCTCACGGCTACCGATAGTTTGCGTTCGATCATGCCGAGTCAGCTCCATGCCCGATTCAGTGTGCTCAACATGCCACGGCCTTCCAGGAAGCAGACAGTACGTCGCGTACCCCAGAACAACGATCCCGAGTATGAAAGTAAACAACACCACGTCCGCCACTGTTCCAGTAATTGTCTGAATCACACCACCGACAACGAGTGCTATGGCTGTTACGACGAGTGCGTACACCGTTGCGTCAAGCACCCGCCGGGCGATTACCTCAGCCCAGCTCAACTCCGAGACCCATTCATCAGATCGATCTACTGAGCTCACGACTGGGGACTATCCGATCCGCTAGCGTCTGGGTCAGCGTACTCCTCTTTGTGGCGATGGCAGCGACTGGATCGGCCGCTGTCAGTCCGGCCAGTCGCCAGCAGCGAGGGGGCTTCACGATCGCAGACACTACCGAGTGCTGCTGTAATGATCTCTCTCGCGTGCTCCTCATTCCCGTCGTTGGCGGCCTCGATGGACTGTTGAATTGGCTCTTGTACATCAGAAGGGAACGACCGGCTGGCAAACAGTTCCCCAGCGGCTTCCTCGACATCCGGGAGCCGGGTCTCAAGTCCCAGTAGCTCACGGGCTCGTTCGGAGAGAGATGGATCTGTTCGTGAGCGCTCGCGGAGCACCTCGCGGAACACTTCGATCGCATCCCAGTCATGTTCGGATAGCTCTTCGAAGCCGTCGGGTCGAATCTTCGCTGGGCAGCGGGTCGAGAACACACACCCATTAGGCGGATCACGGGGACTCGGGGGTGTCCCGCGAAGGGTCGTCCGATCGCGTTCGACCGTCGGGTCTGGGGTTGGAACAGCCGATAGTAGTGACCGGGTATATGGGTTCTCGGGCTTTTGGAACAGCTGCTCTGTCGGTCCGAACTCCATTATTTTTCCGAGGTACATGACGGCGACGCGATCACAGATGTGGCGGACGACGGAAAGATCGTGGGCGATGAACAAGTACGTGAGATCAAGCTCCTCTTGGAGGTCCATCAAGAGGTTGAGAATCTGCGCTTGGACGCTCACGTCGAGCGCACTAACCGGCTCGTCGAGGACGACGAAATCAGGCTCGACGGCGAGTGCCCGAGCGATCCCGACGCGCTGCCGTTGGCCACCGGAGAACTGGTGCGGATACCGGTAGTAGTGCTCCTCACGGAGGCCGACGCGCTCGAGGAGATTTCTGACGCGTTGTCGGCGCTCGGCGGGCGTCTTCCAGTTGTGGACATTCAGGGGTTCTCGAATGATTTCGCCTACCGTCAGGCGGTCATTAAGACTCGATTCTGGGTCTTGGAATACGATTTGTGCGTCGCGTCTCCAGCGTTGGAGGGCATCACCCGACAGCGTAGTGATGTCGTCACCGTCGATGACGATGTTGCCATCGGTTGCTTCCTCAAGCCGGACGAGCGTCCGCCCGAGCGTCGTCTTTCCACAGCCAGACTCACCAACGAGACCGAGCGTCTCGCCCCGCCTCACATCGAAACTAACACCGTCCACGGCTCGGACCGGGTCGCCGCCGAACAACGAGCGTTCCTCATAATGTGTCTTTAGATCACGGACCGACAGCAGTACATCGTCATTAGCTGTGCTGTTGCTGTCTGAAATATTGCGCATCTCGGGGCTGGTCTCGCTACCTCCAGAACTCTCGCCGCTCATTGCTCGCCCCCATCATCAGCTGGCCGGTGATGAGCTACTGCCTCGTCGGTCGTCATTGACTCGGGATAGAGCAGACACGCCGCGTCATGATCCGGGTCGTCACCCACAGCGGTCGGGATTGGTGCGACCTCCGAACACTCCTCGAATGACTTTGGGCATCGTGGAGCGAACCGACAGCTGCTTGCGGGTTCATTCGGTGTTGGCACCTCGCCTTTAATCGTCTCGAGGCGGTCGCCACTAGTTTGAGTGCTGGGGATACTTCGCAGTAGTCCTCGCGTGTACGGATGCTTTGGCTCCGCAAATAGCGGTTCAACCGGCGCTGATTCGACTATCTCTCCGGCGTACATGACATTGACACGGTCTGCTACCTCGGCGATGACACCCATGTCGTGCGTGATAAACAAAATGCTGAGGTCGCGTTCTGCCTGGATGTCCATGAGGAGGTCAATAATCTGTGCTTGAATCGTGACGTCAAGCGCAGTGGTAGGCTCGTCACAAATCAAGACCTCCGGCGCACAGGCGAGCGCCATCGCGATCACAGCTCGCTGGCGCATGCCTCCGGAGAACTGGTGCGGGTACTCAGTGACCCGGCGGGCCGCATCCGGAATCCCGACCTCCTCGAGCAGTTCGATTGCGCGTTCTGTCGCCGCAGTACCACGAAGGTCTTGATGAAGCGACAGAGCCTCCTTAATTTGGTTTCCAACGGTGTATACCGGATTCAGCGTCGAAAGGGGGTCTTGGAACACCATCGCGATCCCGTCGCCGCGAATCGACTCGTACTCTGACTCAGTGTACTCCGTGATGTTATCTCCCTCAAATCGAATTGCGGATGCTGGATCGATCTCACCCGGCGATTCAATGAGTCCGAGTATTGACCGCGCAGTCACGGATTTTCCACTGCCAGACTCGCCGACGAGTCCGACGGTTTCACCGCGTCGAATATTGAATGAAATACCGTCGACTGCGTGGATCTGTTCGTGTTCAGTGTGGAAAACGGTACGTAGATTTTCCACCTCGAGCGCTAGGTCACGGCTCGATGTCGCATCAGCGTTCAATGGCACGTTGTCATCGCGTGCGTGTCGGCTCATCAGGCACCACCCCCAGCAGCGACGTTCTCGTTGCCACCGTCACCGATGTCACTCTCTGGGTCGATCGCATCTCGGACCCCATCGCCAAGCGCGTTGAATCCGGTTACGATGATCACGACGAGAATGCCCGGAATGAGCGAGATGTGCCATGACTGCGTGGCGACATACGGCTGTCCCGCGCTCACCGCTCGGCCCCACTCAGGTACCGGTGCTTCGATTCCGAGGCCAAGGAATGAGAGCCCCGCAATGCCGATAATAACGCCGCCGAGTGAGAGGGAGGCGTAAATGAGGAAGTAGCCAACGACGTACGGTAGCATGTGCTTTTGCATCGTCACTCGCGGGCGCTGCCCGTACGATTTCGCAGCGTCGATCCACTCACGCTCCGACACTTGGAGTGCCGGGCCACGGACGGCTCGCCATAGCGCCGGCCAGCCGGTGATACCGAACAGTATCGCGAGGACGAGCCCGCCGTTATACACCTCTGCGATCCATGTGTCGGAAAGGACGAACGACGCGAGAATGATAAACAACAGTTGGGGCATCGCTTGGATTGAGTCACCAGCAATCACAACTCCAAGGTCAACAAGTCCCTTGTAGTATGCCGTCAGCATCGCAAATACCATCGCAAACCCACCGGCAATGCCGAGGCTGGTGAGCCCAACAAGCAATGACACCCGAGCTCCCGACGCCATGAAGGTGAACAAGTCTTTGCCGTCTGGGAGTGTTCCGAACGGGTGGAACCGGTCGTACTGATCGTATTCAAGCGGTCCAACGTTGTTGTCGCCCTGTCCGCGAGACTGTGTATCACCGTTGGCTTCGCCGACGAAAATCGATTCGACTTGTCCCGTCTCATCGTTGTAATAATCAATGCGGTTCTCGTATGGATTCTCGATGTTCTGATCGACAGTTGTCGGACCCAGCACCGGCGCAAACAGCGCCATGACGACAAACGCGAACACGATTGTGAGACCAAATAGCCCCCACGAGTGTCGGCGGAATCGGTTCACAACGTCGTCACGCGGCGTCCAGTCAGGAATCCGGTAATGACGCCGGTACAGCGTGTACCCCCACCACCCGACGAGCAGCCAGGTGAATGAGTACGTGTAAATTACAGCCACCCGGAGGGCCCACGCTACCGCTGGTGAAAGGCCGAGCGTTGTGCCTTCCCAGCCACTCGGCGTTTGGTATCCGGTATTGTCGATGACAGAGCGAGAGGTAATTGTCGGCAGCTCGGCTCCCCGCTCGGCGACTGTGGCGAGGAGTGCCGCAACCGGTTCGACGACTCCTGGGACCAGCCCGCCGACCCACCCCCACGGGGGCACTGACAGCAACCCGCTGACGATCGCACCAAACTCGGCTGCGATGAGGACGGCAACAACGGCGGCCCACGTCGCTGCGGGACCTGGATTTCGCGTAATCCGTTCAGACAGCGGTAGGTCGCGATCGCCCTCAGGACGACTAGCCTCTTCTCGGAACTCACCAGTGCGAGTCGAGCCCGACCCGACGTCAGTGTCAGCTCCCATTATGCGCCTCCGTCGTATCCAACACGTGGGTCAATCACGGTGTACAGGAAGTCCTGGAGAATGTTGATCCCGACCGAGAGCAGAATGAACAAAAACATCAACGACCCGACAAGCGGGACATCACCATTAATCGTTGCTTGGAAAAAGAGGTAGCCGAGCCCGTTAATTGCGAACACAGTTTCGACGAGCACGGATCCACCGAGAAGGAGGAACGCCTCTCCAGTAATGACAGGAACGAGCGGGATGAGTGCGTTCCGGAACATGTGCTTCCAAACGACGAGTCTCCCGGGCACCCCCTTCGCTTTCGCCATCTCAACATAATTTGCGTTTTTTGTTTCAAGCACCGCCGTACGCCCGATTCGCATCTCATTGCCCATGGACGCAGAGCCGAGGACAAGGGCTGCTGGAAGGATCGCTTTCAACGCACCAAGAAACTGTGTCGGTTCCCACAGCCCCGAAAGGTCGGGCGGGGTAACGATCTGTGTTTCAACAAGCCAGTCCCCCCAACTGAATCCGAACAACGCGTCCGATTGCGTGAGGACACTGACGAATATCACGGCTAACCAGAAGTTTGGCATTGCTCGCCAGACTATCCCGCCAAAAGAGGCGATGTAGTCAGCGAGCGTATTCGGGTTGAGCCCAGCATAGAACCCGAGCGGGAGCCCGACAAATATCGGGATGAGGATAGACCAGAACCCAAGCCACAGGGTTCGAGGGCCATAAACCCCGACGAGTTCCCACACTGACTGGCCGCGGACAACGACCCACGATTCTCCCAACTGGAGCGTCAGGAGGTCGCGCATGAACTCCGCGTACTGAATCCAGAGCGGTTGATCGAGTCCAAGGCTATCCCTGATAGCGGCATACGCCTCCGTGTCGCCGCTTGGCCCGATGATCGCGGCCGCGGGGTCAATTGGTCCCACCCGAAGGATGAGAAACGTTACAGTCGTGCCGAGAAAGACAATCGGCACCATCAAAAGCACGCGCTTGAGAAAATACTCCCATCGTCCCATTTGCTAGGACATCGTATAATCTTATCATGTAATAATACTTGCCCTTACACCAAAAACGGCTAATCACATCAGGATTTAAATTCCTACCATATTTGTCATAGTCATGCCGAATTCCGATTCGGACCGCACAAGAAGAAGGTTCTTACAGTCGACTGGCGCGCTCGCAGCAATGACGGCCGTTGCTGGGTGTTCGGGAGGAAGCGACGAAGAGGTCCCAGACGAGTTGGACGATGGTGGAAACGCGACTGATGGTGAAGACAACGATGAGAGCGCTGAGACAACCAGCGATGGCGAGAAAACGCTGCGCCTGTTGAACGCGTCGATCAACACGTTCGACCCGCCAGCAAATGTCCTTTCATCTGCCAATGAGGTCATCTTCCAAGTTTTCGACGGGCTTGTTGGGAAGCCGGAAGGAAAGTCAGGCGTTGTTAACCAGCTCGCGACTGAGTACGAAATTTCCGATGACGGGCTGACGTACACCTTCACACTCACTGAAGACGTAGTTGCTCACAACGGGAGTTCGGTCGGGGCTGCCGACGTTGTATACTCTTGGGAACGCGTCGCAGCGTCTCCAGATTCCTCGTCGGCGTTCCTGTTGCTCTCAGACCTTGGGATCGAACACGAGACAAACGAAGAGGGAGAGTACGTCCCCGGATCGATGGCCGTGGAGGCTGTTGACGACAGGACGGTCGAGGTGACGCTGTCATCACCATACTACGCGGCGCTCGATATCATGTCAGACGCGACGTTTGCCGTCCTTCCAGAGGGAATCGTCGGTGACATCGAGGGGTATGACGGTGAAATGGAGTACGACGAGTTCACTACGTCCCCGGTTGGAACCGGCCCCTTCGAGTTTGACACGTGGACGTCTGGCGAGGAGATGGCAGTGACTGCCTTCGACGAGTACCACGGCGAGGCGCCAATGGTCGACCGCGTCCACTGGCAGGTGATCGAAGACACCAACGCCCAGTACAACTACGCGATGAACCGGAACGTCGACGCGTTCTCGATCCCGACCGCCCAATATGATCCTGAGCTGGCGACGGTCAACGAGACGCAAGACAACGGTCTTCAAGTTGGTGAGTACGGGCCGGTACAGAACGGTGATATGGTCGATTACCTCCGGATTTCCGGGTTGAGCACGCAGTTCATGTTGTTCAACAACGACCAAGTGATCGAGCCAGCTCGGAAGGCCGTTGCGTGGGTGATGGATCACGAAGAAATCGCCAACAGCGCGTACAAGGGCCGAGTCGAGCCGGGGTATCACATGACGCCTGCGACCCTCTTCCCGGGCGGCCCGGAAGCGGCGGAGGAACACGCCCGCGAGAACTACCCGTACGGATACAACGAGTCGAACATCGAGGAGGCCCGCCTGATCATGGAGGAGGCCGGCTACAGCGACGACGACCCGTACGAGTTCGAGATTCTCAACGTCGAGGACACCACCTACGAGCAGATCTCCAATGACCTCCGGGACCGCCTCTCGGCTGCGCACATCGAGGTCTCCATCAGCACGGCTCCGTTCTCGACGCTGCTTGACCGCGAGTTTGCTGGCAACCGACCGGCCGGGCTCGGCGAGTGGGGGATGTCGTGGGCGGATCCGCTCAACGTCCTCGCGCTGCTGTATCCGCCGAACACCCGCTCGACGGACAACGAGGGGGTCAGCGGAAACCCGCTCGTCGCGCTCAACTGGGTCGACACCGAGGCCTCACAGACCGCTCGCGACTCGTGGAACACGATGCAAGAGAACTCGACCCGCGACGACGCCGCCAGGGAGCGCTGGGAGGAGGCGCTCATCCAGATGGAGGAGGCCAACTGGGAAGATTGCGCGATGATCAACTACGCGTACCCGGCCGCAGAACGGTTCTCGTACGACTGGGTGGACATGCCCGAGTTTGGCGAGCTAGGGGCTCTGAGCCGGTACACTGGCGTCGATATCGATACTGACGCACAGCCTTGATACCCTCCCCGCGCTAAAGCGCGAGCCGCTCTCCTCGATTCTCCATAAATACCACGCTGCTGGCAGCTCTTTTTTTACTCATCGGGCTCTGTTGAAATCCTGGCCTTCAGATATATTATCGTCTGAAACAGCTGGTCGCTGAAGGGTGCTTACCCGTTATTTGTCGAGTGACTGAACACATCTCTGAGAAGCACTCCACCGCTACTGATGGCGATTAATCCACCGGTAGCTTGGAGGACAGCTGGAAGGGCACCATTTGAGGGCCCGGAAAAAACGAGTACGAGAGATAGCCCGATTAGCATCAAATACAACGGAGTCTCATACATATCTGAACGTTCTCTCTTCATTGTTTAATATCTGTGAATTGACCTCGACCGAGCCGAAATATATCACTCGATAAGGATTTCAACAGAGTCACTCATCGCTATTGTCGACAGCGCAGACGATACTGGCGCGTTTCCGCCTAGTACGGAAACGCCATACACGCCACCGAGCCGCCTGCTTTCATAAATTCATCTGTTGATACATGGAGAGTCTCATACCCGTGTGACTCGAGCGCGTGGATAGTTTGGTGGTTTGACTCTTCGATGACAACGACGTCACCTGACAGCGAGTGGCAGTTACACGCGAAGTGATCCTGTGCTGCCTCTGGTGAGACTTCTATCAATGTTTCAAATAACGTGTCAAGTTTTTCTCGGCCTGCGTCAGTAAACGCGTCAGGACACACAACGGCCGTCTGTTCGTCGATAGCTGAAAAGCAAACATCGAGATGGTAGTATGAGTCGTCAGTGAGTTCAAGCGGAACGACGCCGACATCGTAGCGGTCTGCTATTTCCCGGTATGCCTCGAGGTCAGTTCGTGGCCCGTAACCACCCCAGAGGAGGCGACGCCCCGGATGCCAGCGGGCATCGCCGCACCCCTCGAACGGAACATCCGTACGAAGCTGCTCAGTTGGAATATCCCGGTTGGTACACCACTGCTTGAAGTAAGCAGGCTCATCATGTCGTTCTTCAGTTGCCATCTGCGCGAGCAGGAACCCGTCGCGATCTGGAAGCGAAAGGGCATGATTCGAGCAGAAGGTAATATCTGGGAGTTCCCCGGGCGGGGCAACTTCGACCTCGCTAAGATCGTCCCAAACCGCGTCGACATCCATGATCGAAACGTCGGCCAGATCCTCATATCTGGATACGAGATCGTGCCACTGTTGGTTCGCAGTGGAACTGTCCACGCCGGACACCATGTACGGATTAATCTCG
The DNA here is from genome assembly GCF_002727095.1 of Halorubrum sp. C191. Classification (NCBI taxonomy): domain Archaea; kingdom Methanobacteriati; phylum Methanobacteriota; class Halobacteria; order Halobacteriales; family Haloferacaceae; genus Halorubrum; species Halorubrum sp. C191. The sequence continues at coordinate 14,166 of NZ_NHNZ01000215.1, forward strand.
TAGTCGACGGAGAAATGCGTCGGAGTAGTAAATAGTACTGATTCGTCTCTGGATCGTCGTGAGAATGAGTCAAGTGGCGGAAGCGCATTCGGGTCAACGTAGAGGTTGTCAGTCATCGTGAACAGACACATTACCTCATCACCTGCTAATAAGACTTGGGCAACAGTATCTTTCGCATGAAATTCCAGCCGTTTGTTTGCTAATTTGGCTGTGAAGTGTGTCAAATAGCCAGTTCTGGTGGTGATATCTGTCTATATAAATATACACAATTAGAACGACCCGTATCAACTTGGGCCCCCTAGAGCGTCAGTGGAGGACGTCAAAAATACTGAGTAGAGCAATACTGAGGGAGGCAGTCACTGCGCCACACAATGTAGGTTATGTTATCAAGATCATGTAGAAGAAATGTTGAGTCCAAGCCAATTCCCAGCTGAGGGTGGCGGTATAAATTTATATTTTTTCTAATAAAAGATCAACTACCGTAGTCGTGGGGGAGCTATCACAGGTCGGGTTTGGGCCTGGAGCATATCACATACAAATATGTGTTAGATGCCTTATCCCTCTATCTGAGAAATCTAGGAAAGACGCCTTTCTTACATATCTGAGTATGAAACCTTACTCAGTAGTCTTATTTAGAGATCTTACTTAGAGGTCTAAGATAGATAAGAGTCATAGATGAATGTCTGACGTATATTTATGTGGTATGTCTCTAATAATGCTGTATGCTCTCGTACACGGTTTACAGCGAGGCTGGCGGCGTCGGGAAGACGTCGCTAACCGCGAATATCGCCTGTGCGCACGCCCGAGCGGGGCTTGATGTGTTGGTGATTCCGCTCGATCCACAGGACGGGAACCTGAGTCGGCTGTTCGACGTCGACGACGACCGGAGTGATTCAGCAGCAGACAGTCTCGTGCGACACCTTGTCGATAACCCGGGTGGCAACTTCGACGATCTGATTCGGACGGCAGAGGGTATTGATATTATTCCGGAACACAACACCCTTTCAGATCTCTCAGACCACTTAGCACGAGAGAAAAGTCGGGCCGAAGACTTCGGCGATGCGTACAACATCTACGCGCAACTCCGGCGTGTCCTCGTTGAGAACGATGTGCCGGACCGGTACGATGTTCTTATCTGTGATCCTCCAGCAACGGAGTCAGATCATCTCTATAATGCGATCTATGCGACGAGGAACCTCCTCATTCCGTTTGAGCCGTCCGCAAAGGGAGAAGCGTCCGTTGAGGGCTTAGAGGAGCTTGCGACGAACTTCGCGGATGAATTGAATATCGAAGTTGGGGTGCTTGGAGCCGTCCCAATCGAGTTCAAGGGGACGAGAGATCAAAACGAGATCATCGAGGACGTGCCCTTCGAGGTTCCGGAGGTGATCGGCGACCGAACATCGATGATGGAGGGCTGTTGGCGACACCAGTGTAGTGCGTTTGAATTTGTGCGAACGCACCGGAGCCGACGCCGCGACTACGAGGTTGAGACGCTGGCAAAGTTCGATCGAATTGCTCGCTCGCTTGAGACGCAGGGCGGCATTGTGGCGCCTTCGCCGCCTGAGCCAGGCGCGTTGGACGATCCTGAGGAGGTGACCGTCTGATGGGGGGATTCAAAGAGGGCACTGTGAATGGGTGGGAGGACGAGGAAGAGGACGACGATGAGCCGGAGGTCGAACCCGCTTCCTCGTCCGACATGGACTCGAAAAGCGACCAGGCAGAGACAACTGAGGTGGAGATAGAGACTGGAGCGAGCAGCAGCGCCGACAATAGCGGACGCGACACAGCAAGGAGTGACATTCCGTGGATATTACGCCGAAACAGCATCACAGACGGGCGAGAACAAACGGTCCAGCTCCACCTCCAAGAAGACACGCTGAACGTCCAGCGGACACAGAAGTCGATTATTGAGAGCCGACTCGGAGAAAGCGTGCGGAAAGCGGATCTCCGTGAGGCAGCGCTCCTGGTTGGACTTCAACACACGGATGATGTTGTCGACGTGCTCGAAGGGTGGGGATACGCGCTCGAATGATATCGCAGTATATGGTTTATTAGACAGTTAGCATCCACGGACAGCCGGCCGACGATAGCTACTCATCCGCTGAGAAAATGTCGCTGCCCACGTCAGAGAGTTCACCCGCCTCCTTGTGGGCATACATCTTCGATGTCGTTGATGGATCCTCGTGTCGGAGGACCCGTTGCGCGTCACTGAACCCCGCTGCATCGTAGTACGCCTCACCAACGCCACGGCGAGCGCCGTGGAGGGTGAGATACGCTTTCGAGTCGTCTGAACAGTCCACAGCGGCTGCCTGAGAGTGCTTTTTGAGCGTGTATCGGCCGCCTTCCGTAGTTAGAGCCGGCGGGGTGAGGTCCCGTTCACGAAAGGCATCAACGAGGTCTGCGGTGCCGAGACTCGTAACCGTGTCAATAGTCTCTGGATCGGCGTCACGCTCCTGAAGTTGACTTCGCGCAGCATCCCGCAGGGATGCGAGGTGGAACGAAGGGAACACGGGCCACGCATCGGTGGGCGGGTCGAGGAGCGTCTGCCAGCGGTTGAGGGCACTAACGGGACGATCTGTCAGCGGTGCCTTCTCGATTTGCTGGCTTTTGCCGAGGACTGTCAATACCTCCTGGTCAGTATCGATATCCCCCCATGTGATTCCCGTCCGCCGGTCATCGCGACTAGAGGCGAGGACCTCAGCACCGCGGACGCCAGAGAATCCGATGACGTAGACGAGCGCCCGGTCACGGGCAGCTGTGAGTGCTTCTCGGCTCTGCGGATCCGCATCAATCGCCGCATACGCTCGCTCGTCGACGTACGAGACGATTGTCTCGCGCTGCTGGGTCGACCAGAACTGCTGTTTGCTAGAGTCGGTTGCGGGCCGGTCAGGCATTTCGTCTTTTGCGCGGTCGGTATCCGCGGGGTTCTCTGGGATGTACTCCCACTGCTGGCAGTAACGGAGATATGCGGAGACGAGCGAGTAGTAGTTCCACGCAGTGGCTGCTGTGATCCCGTCCGTGTCATTGCTGGCTCGACGGGCATTCACCCGTCGGGCGAGGTGACCGGCATACCGGGCGAGGTGACGACTGTCGACCGCTTCTACGGTAGTCACGCCTTGGCCATTCATCCATTCGATCCAGTCCGGGACGACGCGTTCGAGCGCTTGAACGTAATTGCCGGATCGCTGCGTCGTTCCGTCCTCGGACTCGCCAAGTGTCTTCGCCTTGGCGTCGAGAAAATCGGTCAGGGGCTCGTCGAGTGGTGTTCCACTAGTCGTGTCCCCGGGTTGAGGGCCGTCAGTTGGCTGTACCATCGATTTAGCTTCACCGACAGCGGGCATCCTCAAAAATCTACTTGTGACTACTACACTAATCCAAAGTAGGTGCGGGTATTAGCTATAATAGCGTATGAGCTCTTCTGAAGCTGATTTTCATACGATCAAGCCTCACTACTTGTCTGATAAATCTTATTTCGCTATATAGAATCTATAGGTCGAGAAGTTTTGCAGTTTCGGAGGATAAGCTAGTTCCAGGTCGAATTAGCATCAATTCGTGGTGATTTGGAGCGTTCTGGGATCAATTCTGAATCATTACTCTCGAACTACCAGACGAGCGTACGAAATTGCGTGGATTTTGGCGCTGCTGGATACGGTTGTCACTCTTGAGCGGCGGACCCAGCGAGAGCTCAGCCGATTAGTCGTGCGGGATCAACGCCGAGGCAACGAGCTCAACACACTCACCCGCAGTAATCACAGGCGCGTAGTCCATCTCCTCGTCGACACCTGCTTTCAGCAGGAAGTCGGTCAGCCGCCAGATATTGTATAGGAGTACCGCGAACACGAAGTAGAACAGGCGAACGCGGTAGTCTTTCGAGGAGGTCTTGGCGAGAAAGTCACCTTTGATCGATTTGTACTCACTCTCGATCTGCCACCGGCGGCTGTAGCGCTGACAGAATGTCTCGGCTTCCTCGGGACCGACTCGAAGATTCGTCGCGAAGACGGCCGTTCCCTCTTTGCTCGTCGACGGTACGTACAGGAGTCGCATTGGATGCGATCCAGATTCCACGTGGACAGAGGCCGACTCCACAGCGACTTCCTGGTCGTCTTTGTCCATTTGGTCAAGCACCTCCCGTTCGGAGCTGGAGACCCGCTTCGGAATGAGGTAGTTCACATCGAGGTTTGAGAGCGTCTGGAACACTTGTATCGAGTCAAACTCTCGATCACACAGCACTGTCTCGATTGGAACGTGCTCTTTTGCTCGTCGAACGAGCCGTCGCACAGTACGATGGACCTGATTCGACGGGTACTCATCCCACTCAGAGCTCTCTCGAACCGGTTCCACGGCAAGAACGAGCGGGATATTCTGTCCAATGATCGAGAGTGTTGCGAATTTGAACGCTCGACCGTCTCTGTCCTTGGTCCCGCTGACCATCGGCATCTCTTCGACCTATCCGTAGTAGGGAATAGTCGTGATGTCGATCGCGGCTGTGACTGGACGCCGGAACGATGCTTCAGAGGCGATCACCGAGAGTAAGCGATCCGTCGTTTTGTTGAACCCCCTCACGAGTTCTTCGGGGCCAAATTGTTTGACTGCGCGGAGGTGGGTATCACCATGCGGTCCGTACTCTTTCCCGCGCCGATATTGGAAGCGAGTCGCTCCCTGCGAGGTGCCACAGCGGACCATCCCCATGAACGTCTGTAACTCGAAAAATTGCGTGTCCTCGTACGAGGCGTTCGACGCCCGACTAGAGTCGAAGTGTCCATAGGCGTGATCACGTGCGAGGCGCGTCGTCTGGATAATCTTCTCCTGTGAGAAGGATTCGTCTTCGACTGGGTCTGTATCTTCTTGCGTGTCGTCGACGATCTCTGCCTTTGGCCGCACCTTCGGAGCTGAGATGTCGCGATCGTGGATTTCTTTAACAACGAAATGGGCAGCAGCGTGGACGTATTCGTGGGTCGCGTCGTCGAATCGATTTCGCCACGCCCGCGAGAACGCTGATTCATCGGGTACTCGCCTGAAGCCGAGGATAGTCGCTACTTCCGGTTGCCGGGTGAGTCGTCGAGAAAACTCGGCGTACGAGTCACCCGTTATTTTCATGAACACAAATGAGAGGATTATCGCGCGAAAGGAGAGTGGCGCAGGATGCCACGCTGGATACCCGTCTTCGATCGTGTCTATCGAGTGATCGAGGTCTTCGAACGCGGTGACGAGATCGGCTTTTTTGAGTTCGTTTCGGATAGTGATCCCCAGCTGGTACGCTTCGCACAGAGACTGCATGCGAGGACCATCTTTGAAAGGAGGGCTACCGGAACCACTCATTCAAGAAATGGTGGGGTCGATCGCAAAGTTACCACACCAACATGACTACAAACATACTCTGTTCATCGTCAAAGGGATTGCTGCCGCCGCGTCTAGGTCTCCGAGTTGGCTCTCAACCTTCATGATGTCCACGAGGTACCCGGTACGGTTTCTAACATAAGTTCGAGCTGATCCAGACACATCTCGATCTGCTTGTCGATCGGCTCAGATCCCCGTACTGTCCGGTTGATATCCGGGAGGACACCTTGGAAGAAGACCACGTCCGACCCGCTGGCCTGCATGCCGAATGCGCCGGTGTCAATAACGTCGTCGCGCCGGCGTTTACTCTCTTCACTCAGCGACTCACCAATCAACATCCCGTTTTTGCGGTCCATCTGGTCTCCAAGAGCCGCTACCTGATCCAACATATGATTTAGTTTGTCTTCAAATATGAAAGAGTCTGCTTGTCCCGCCGTGTCGCGAATAGGGTGAACCGCTCGGGCTGGGTTTGTAATCAGTACTAAATTCTCATTAAAGGCTTTTAGAGCTTCTTTTTCCTGTTTACTGCGTATCGAATCGTTCCGTCGACTCAACAAGAGAGTGCGCCGATACCGTTCATTTGAATGTGATGTCGGTCTGGGCGCGTTCACGAGACATCTGAGCAGTACACCAAATGAATTAAGTCATATCGAGATATATCGATGTGTATGTCGATACTCGGCCGACTGTTCGGTGGCGAGTCGAATGATAATGAGAGCTGCTGTGATATACAGATAGAGGAGGTGGACTCGGACGAAAACGGGGCGGACGCGCCGGACGAGCGCGCCGACCGTACGGAGGACTGATCGATAATGTCGCAGGAACAGAACACGGCGGCTCAAGCGGGCTCCGAATCCGCGAGCGGGACGCTCCGACGGATGGAGGAGGGCGTCTGCTGTGACGGGCCGTTCCCGGAGACTCGACGGGCGGACGACGCGGTCGTCGAGGCGGAGCTGTCGGCGTTCAAGGCACTGGCCAACGAGAAGCGACTCGCGGTCGTTCACGCGCTTCGAGAGGGCGAACTCTGCGCCTGCGAGTTGGAGACCGTACTCGACGCGCCCCAGTCGACGGTCGCGTCACACCTCAGGAAGCTCCGCGACGCCGGCATCGTCGCCACGCGCAAGGAGGGAAAGTGGACGTACTACCGGATTGCGGACACAGCGAGCCTCCAGCTGCTCGATCTGGCCGCGGCGTTAGGTGAGGACCGATGATCCCGCCGGGGACCGAAGCGGCGCTGCTCGACTCGTGGGACTACTTCCTCCACCTTGCGATGGTCCTCACACCGCTGTTCATCGGCGCGTCGTTCCTCGTCGGGCTCGCACAGGAGTACCTCCCACCCGAGCGCGTCGAAGAGATGCTTCGCGCACGCGACCACGGCAGCGGGAACGTCCTCGCGGCGGGCCTCGGCGCGGTGACGCCGTTCTGCTCGTGTTCGACCGTCCCGGTCTTGGCGGGCCTGTTGGGGGCCGGCGCCCCCACGGGGATGGCGTTCTCGTTCCTGCTCGCCTCCCCGATCGTCAACTGGATTGCCGTGTTCCTACTGTTCGGGCTGTTCGGGACCGGCGTGACCGTCGCGTACGTGACGACGGCGCTGCTCGCGGCGATCGTCGCGGGACTCATCATCGGGACGTTCGAACTCGACGGGTACATCAAGGACGTCCGGATCACCGCGGGCGGTCGCGAGATCGCGACCGACGGCGGAGCGACTCCCTCGGACACCTCAAATGCGGCCGACGCCGGCGGGTGTAGCGAGTGCGGGACGACGGCGACGAACAGAACCCACAAGGAACGCGTGACCGCCGCGGGGGAGGGCGCGCTCTCCTTCTTCCGCGACACACTCCCGTACATCGCGGTCGGGATCGCGATCGGCGCGCTGATCCACGGCGCCGTACCGGCAGAGTTTCTCCAACAGATCGCCGGGCCGGGGAACCCGCTCGCGACCCCGATCGCCGCACTCGCCGGTGCGCCGATCTACGTGAGCATCAGCGGAATGCTGCCGATCGCGCACTCGCTCACTGAGGCGGGGATCCCGATCGGAACGGTGATTGCGTTCGTCATCGGCGGGGCGGGGATCAGCATCCCAAACCTGATCCTCCTGAATAAGCTGTTCGAACGCCGGCTGCTCGCGATCTACGCGACGACGGTCGTGACGATCGGCATTACAGTGGGTGTGCTGTTCAACACCGTCTTCGCCGGCCTCCTCTGAGCCGGGATCTTTCTTACAACGACCGCGACCCGTCGAGCGCAACGAGGACCGCGTTTGCGCGCGGCGTGGCGCGATACATCCGCCACTTGCCTTCCTTTCGGCGCGTGACGAGGCCAGCATCAGTGAGCTGCGAGAGGGCGTGGCTGATTGCGCTGTCGCTCACGTCCAAGAGCGGCGAGAGCTCACACACGCATAGCTCCTCGTCATCAGCCGCGTGAAGCATCCGAACGATCTTGTATCGGGTCTCGTTGCCGAGCGCCGACAGTAGCTCGATATCGGTCTCCAGGTCCGACCCGCCGACGCTCTCGTTCAGTTCTTCTAGCTCCGCTAACCGGTCGGCGAGGTCTTCATCCGTACAGGAGCCACATTCGTCGGCGACGTACCGCTGTAAACGCTCGGTAGATGACATACAAACAATTGAACCAAGCCGGGATTAAACGTTGCGGAGCGCCGTCTCAACTGATAGCTGGACAGCGAAAACAATATAGTAATCTCTCAAATATTGTCTCGTGTGAAAGAGACGAGACTTGTGGCGGGTGTCTGGCGGTCGACAACGACCATCTCGGCAGGCTCGAGCAACGATACGGCCGAATGCGCCGCTACAGGGTGTTCGCCGTGACCGGTTCCTACAAACGGGTCAATTACACCGACATCGAGACCACCTCGGGCGCGATGCGGCCGCTTACCGGCTCGCTCGATAGCGAGCAGGTCGGCGTGTCAATCGCGCGCTGTGAACCCGGATGGCGGAATAAGTCGCATGACCACGCCGCGGAGGATCACGAGGAGATATACGTCCTCTTAGAGGGTGAAGCTACCGTCGTTATCGACGACGAATCCGTCGAACTCGAAGCCGGCGACGCGGTTTGGATTCCGCCGACTGCGACGCGGCAGATCCAGAACGGTGATGTCGAAAGTGCGCTCGTCCTCGTGAGTGCCCCGGCGTCGAAGTGTCGAACCACGACGTGTGTCGACGACCCAGGATCGTGGGCCACCAACGGATTTATGGGGTGATCGGGGGGTCTCGGTCGTTCAAGATGAAATGACTGTGCGACCGATGTGAAGATATCCGACCGAAGAGCTTATAATTGTATGAGAGTTTGTTCAAATGAATCGGCCACAGAGAGGACAAACAAACGTGTCCTGCTGTGAACGATACATCAGACGTACGACCTCAATCCGACTCAATCATGACCGAACTCACCCTGTACGAAGAAGCGATGTGTTGCTCCACCGGCGTCTGCGGTCCCGACCCCGACGACGAACTCGTCGAGGTCAGCGCGGCGCTTGACCAGCTCGAAGACGCGTTCGACGAGCTCGAAGTCAACCGGGCGAACATACAGCACAACATCGATCAGTTCCTCGAAACGCAGCGGATCTACGACCGCGTTCAGGAGGACGGACCGTCGATCCTCCCGATCACGGTCGTCGACGACGAGATCGTCGCCGAGGGCGAGTACCTCTCGTACGACGAACTGACCGCGGCCATCGACGGCAACGCCACGCCACAGGAGGCCTAATAAATGGCACAATCACAGTCGACAGCGACGAGCGCGCGTGAGGTCGTCGAACCGAGTAGCGACGAAACCGAGTTCGTCTTCTTCAGCGGGAAGGGCGGCGTCGGCAAGAGCACGGTGAGCTGTGCGACCGCGACGTGGCTCGCCGACAACGACTACGAGACGCTCTTGGTGACCACCGACCCTGCCCCGAACCTCTCGGACATCTTCGGGCAGTCGATCGGCCACGAGGTCACCGCGATCGACGGGATCGAGAACCTCTCGGCGATCGAGATCGACCCGGACACCGCCGCCGAGGAGTACCGCCAGGAGACGATCGAGCCGATGCGCGAACTGCTCGGTGAAGAGGAGATCCAGACGGTCGAAGAGCAGCTCAACAGCCCCTGCGTCGAGGAGATCGCCGCCTTCGACAACTTCGTCGACTTCATGGACAGCCCGGAGTACGACGTCGTCGTCTTCGACACTGCACCGACGGGCCACACCATCCGGCTGATGGAGCTCCCCTCTGACTGGAACGCCGAACTCGAGAAGGGCGGCTCGACCTGTATCGGGCCGGCGGCCTCGATGGAGGACAAAAAACAGGATTATGAGCGTGCGATCGACACGCTCCAGGACGACGAGCGCACTTCCTTCGCCTTCGTCGGCAAGCCGGAGGACTCCTCGATCGACGAGATCGAACGCAGCGCGAGCGACCTCGGCGACCTCGGGATCGAGTCGCAGCTGTTGATCCTCAACGGCTACCTCCCAGAGTCGGTGTGCGAGGACCCCTTCTTCGAGGGGAAACGCGCGGACGAGCAGGCCGTTATCGAGCGCGCCCGAGAGGAGTTCGACGCGGACGCGACGGCGACGTACCCGCTCCAGCCCGGCGAGATAGCCGGGCTCGACCTGCTCGCTGACGTGGGCGGTGTCCTCTACGACGGCACGGAGGCGACCGTCGACGTCGGGACCGCGACCGACGTGGACGCTGACGGTGCGGTCGAGTTCGATTCGATGGCGGACGCCGACGCGGTTGTCGACCAGCTCACGCCGGGCGAGGAGACGCAGTACCTCTTTTTCACCGGGAAGGGCGGCGTCGGCAAGAGCACGGTCGCCTCGACGGCAGCGACGAAACTCGCTGAGGCGGGCCACGAGACGCTTGTCGTCACGACTGATCCGGCCGCGCACTTAGAGGACATCTTCGGTGAGCCCGTGGGCCACGAACCCACCTCGGTCGGCCAGGAGAACCTCGACGCGGCGCGGATCGACCAAGAGAAAGCGCTTGCGGAGTACCGCGAGCAGGTCCTCGACCACGTCACCGAGATGTACGAGGACAAAGAGGACACACAGATCGATGTCGACGCCGCGATCGCGAACGTCGAAGAGGAACTGGAATCGCCCTGTGCCGAGGAGATGGCCGCGCTCGAAAAGTTCGTGAGCTACTTCGACGAGGACGGCTACGACGTGGTCGTCTTCGACACGGCGCCGACAGGCCACACGCTCCGACTGCTCGAACTTCCCTCCGACTGGAAGGGGTTCATGGACCTCGGCTCGCTGACGAAGGGGGCTGCCCCCGCCAAAGGCGACCAATACGACGAGGTCATCGAGACGATGAAAGACCCCGAACGGAGCACGTTCGCGTTCGTGATGTACCCCGAGTACACGCCTATGATGGAAGCCTACCGGGCCGCCGCCGACCTCAAAGATCAGGTCGGCATCGAGACCTCGCTGGTCGTCGCCAACTACCTCCTCCCCGAGGAGTACGGTGACAACGCCTTCTTCGCGAATCGGCGCGCTCAGCAGGCGCAGTATCTCGACGAGATCCGTGACCGGTTCGACGCGCCGTTGATGTTGGCGCCGCTCCGGCAGGACGAACCGATCGGGCTCGACGAACTCAGCGCCTTCGGTGAGGAGATTACCGGACTCGCAGACGTTGTCGAAGCGGACGCACCGGAGGTGACGCCCTCGTGAGCGACGCACAGGACGTGGAAGGTGCGGCCGAGGACAGCGTGGGCGTGTCTACTGAGGAAGACGTAGAAGCCAACATTGAGGCGGCGCTCCACGAGTTCCTCGACACGCTCGACGAGTCTGAGACGTATCAGCGGTTCGTCGCGGCCGACGAGGCGTTACAGGACGATGACGACGCGATGGCGCTGCTCCGCGAGTACCAGCGAAAGCAACAGCAGATGCAACGCGGCGGTTTCGACGAGTCGGTGATGGCCGAGCTGAAGCAGCTCCAGACCGAAATGTCGAACAACGAGACGATCCAGCGTCAGCAGGCCGCACAGGCCGATCTGATAGAACTGCTCAAGCGAACGAACGACGCCATCAGCGACGAGATCGGCGAGGAGTTCGCGCGGTCCACCGGAGGTGGGTGCTGTTGAGCGCTTCCGGTCAGGACGCCAGCGAGTCCGAAGTGACAGACGAAGAGGTCGTCGCGGCCGCCGAGGCGCTCGGCGAAGAGCTTGCGGCGGCGAAAGAGTCCTCCTCGGAGTTCGCGTTCACCACTATGGTGATGCAGTGTAACGAAGCGATCGGCGACGAGACTGGTGTCGACTACGGGAGCGTCTGCGGCGCCGACGACGACGGCTGCTGTTAGCGGAGGTCATAGGGGCCGTTCCGGCTGACGGCCCTGCCAATTGTCACTCCGCGGACGGAGTTTGCGACAGGAGTTCGTCGAACAGCGAGACGACACGTTCTTCGATCTCGTCACGGATCTCCCGAACCTGCTCAATCGGACGCTCGTGGGGATCGTCGAGCCCCCAATCGCGATTCTCGCCGTTCCACGTCGCCGGGCATACGTCCGATGCCGAACACCCCATCGTGACGACGATATCGACCGCCTGTAGCTCGTCTGGCGTCACCTCTCGCGGCGTTCGGTCGCTGAGATCGATGTCTCGCTCTCTCATTGCTTCGACGACGATCCCGTGGACGTGGTCTGCGGGCTGTGTGCCACCGGTAA
>NZ_NHNZ01000172.1:0-7172 GCF_002727095.1 Halorubrum sp. C191
GGGCCCCGCCGCACCGCCCGGACCGCCCGGACCGCCAGCGCCGCCCATCCCGCCGGGACCGGCGCCGCCCGCGCCGCCCGGGCCGGCCTGCGCGGCCTGTCCCTCGTACATCTGCTTGCCGATCTCTTGGAGCTCCTCGGTGAGCGCCTCGGTCACGGACTCGATCTCGTCGGTCTCGGCGTCCTCGTCTTCGAGCACGTCCTCGACGTCCTCGATGGCCGCCTCGATGTCGGCGACGAGCTCGTCGTCGTCGAGCTCCTCCTCGTTCTCTTCGAGGAGGGTCTCGGCGCGCTGGATCGTCGTCTCGGCCTCGTTGCGGGCCTCGATCCGCTCGCGGCGAGCCTCGTCCTCCTCGGCGTGCTTCTCGGCCTCCTCTTGCATCTCCTCGATCTCCTCGTCGGAGAGGCCGACGCCGCCCTCGATGGTGATCGACTCGGCGTTACCGGAGCCCTGATCCTCTGCTTCCACGTTGACGATCCCGTTCTCGTCGATGTTGAACGAGACCTCGATCTGCGGGGTTCCGGCCGGCGCCGGCGGGATGCCGGAGAGCTGGAACGCGCCGAGCAGCTCGTTCTCCTCGGCGATCTCGCGTTCGCCCTGGAAGACGCGGACGTTGACGGAGGTCTGGTTGTCCGCGGCCGTGGTGAACACCTTCGACTCCTCGGTCGGGATCGTGGTGTTCTTCTCGATGAGCCGCTCGAAGAGGCCGCCCTTCACCTCGATACCGAGCGAGAGCGGAGTCACGTCGAGGAGGACGATGTCGTCGACGTCGCCGGAGAGCACGCCGCCCTGGACCGCCGCACCGAGCGCGACCGCCTCGTCGGGGTTGACGTTCTTCTTCGGCTCCTGGCCGACGAGCTCTTCGACCTTCTCCTGGACCTGCGGCATCCGTGTCGAGCCGCCGACGAGGATGACCTCGTCGATGTCCGACTTCGAGTAGTCGGCGTCGGCGAGCGCCTGCTCGGTCGGCTCGACGGTACGGTTGATGAGGTCAGCGGTGAGGCTCTCGAACGTCGCGCGGGTGACGGACTGTTCGAGGTGGACCGGCCCGCTGTCGGTCGCGGTGATGAACGGGAGGTTGACCGTGGTCTCCTTCTTGTTCGACAGCTCGATCTTCGCCTCCTCGGCGGCGTCCTTCAGGCGCTGGAGCGCCTGCCGGTCGTCGCGGAGGTCGATCCCGTGGTTGTTCTGGAACTCGTCGGCGAGGTGGTCGATGAGCGCCTCGTCCCAGTCGTCGCCGCCGAGGTCGTTGTCCCCGTTCGTGGCGACGACCTCGTAGACGCCGCCGCCGAGGTCGAGGACCGACACGTCGAACGTGCCGCCGCCGAGGTCGTACACGAGGACGGTCTGGTCGGACTCGTCGTCGAGCCCGTACGCCATGGAGGCGGCCGTCGGCTCGTTGACGATGCGCTCGACGTCGAAGCCGGCGATCTCGCCGGCGTCCTTCGTCGCCTGCCGCTGCTTGTCGTTGAAGTACGCGGGGACGGTGATGACCGCCTTCTCGACGTCGTCGCCGAGGTACTCCTCGGCGTCGCGTTTGATCTTCTGGAGGATCATCGCCGAGACCTGCTCCGGCGTGTACTCCTCGTCGCCGATCTCGACGGTGTAGTCGCCGTCGCCCATGTGCCGCTTGATCGACTGGATCGTGCGGTCGGGGTTCTGGACGGCCTGGTTCTTCGCCGGCTTGCCGACGAGGCGCTCGTCGTCGTCGGCGAATGCGACGACCGAGGGCGTCGTCCGGTCGCCCTCGGCGTTGGCGATGATCTCGGGCTCGTCGCCCTCCATCACCGCGAACGCGGAGTTGGTGGTACCGAGGTCGATACCGAGAATTTTGTTGCTCGCCATCTTGGTCACAGATAGCGGCTTGTTTCGGTTAAAGGTTACTAGACGCCGCGATCTCCCCGGGAGAAGAAAGCCGCCGCCGTCGTGCGTTTTCTCGATCGTGTGAGTCGCTCACATCGATGTTTTTATACCGATCCGCAAACGCAGCGCCGGTCTCGGGCTCGCGGACGCGAACCGGCCCGGACTCGCCGGCTCAGATCCCGCTCACGAGGTCTTCGAGGACCGCCTCGGGGTCGTCGGCCTTCGCGACGCCGGAGGCCAGCAGGACGCCGGCGGCCCCGAGGTCGCCGGCGGTCGACACGTCCTCGCCGGTGGAGACACCGGCGCCGCAGAACACGTCAACCGCGGGGTCGACGGCCTCGGCGGCCGCGACCGCGTCCTCGACGATACCCGGGTCCGCGGTGGCGACGGAGACGTCGCCGCCGATGAGCTTCGGGGGCTCGACCGCGACGGCGTCAGGGCCGAGCGCGGCGGCGGCGCCGACCTGCGCGGGGTTGTTCGCGCAGACGATCGTCTCCAGGTCAGCGCGCTCGGCCGTGCGGACCGAACCGTCGATGTCGGCGAGCTTCAGTCGCTTCTCCGAGTGGTTGATCAGGGTCCCCTCGGCGCCGTTGTCGGCGGTGGCTTCGGCGAGCGTCGAACCCGTGTGCGAACCGTGCTCGTTCGGCGAGACGTGCTGCGCCCACGTCTCGACGCCCGTCTCGGCGACGCGGGCGAGGTCGGCCGCCTGCGGCGAGACGGCGATCCGCGCGCCGGACGCCTCGGCGACGTCGCGGGCCGCGGTCGCTACCTCGATCGGATCGCACGGGTACGCCTTGAGGTTCACCAAGATGAACATACCTCTACTCGGGGAGCGCGGCGCAAATAGGTTCGTGCTTCGCGACGCTCGCTCGGGGTCCCGTCGTTTCGACCCCTCACAACCCCGGGAACCGGGCGACCCGGGGGGCGGAGAGCAGAAACGACCTTATACCCCGATGCTGTGGGTCCGACAAGAGATGTCCCTCATCGAGCTCATCGCCGGCGTGGAAGCCCACGAGGCCACGCTGACCGTGTTCAACGCAGAACCGGCGGTTACGGAGGAGCTCCGGGAGTATTTCGCCGACCGCAACGTCCGGATCGTCGACGATCAGACCGCCTCCGGACCGGAGGCGTTCGCCGTGCTGGCGCGGGACGGCGAGTTCGTCACGGGCGTCACCGTGGACGAGCTGCTGCCGGGGCGGGGCGGAGACGAGGGGGAGACACCCGCGGAGCGAGGTGAGACGCCCGGCAACGTCGGGAAGCCGGTGTTGGATCACCTCGACGAGACGATGTTTACCTCCTACTCCCGCGAGGACATGGTCGCCGCGTCGCGGGAGATCGAGGACCGCGCCTGGCGGGTCGGCGACGGAGAGCTCCACGCGGGGTTCCAGACCCTCGACGTCCTCACCGGGGAGGCGGACACCTACGACCTGCTCGGCGAGAAGGACCGGCTCGACGTCCACGCGTACGCCGCCGCCGAGGGCGACGCACCCGACGTCGGCACCTACACGGTCCACGTCGGCGAGACCGCCGAGATCCGCGAGACGTGGTTCGTCGCGTACGACGGGGGCGGCTACGAGGACGCCAAGTGCGCGCTGCTCGCCGAGGAGCGCGCGCCCGGCGAGTTCTACGGGTTCTGGAGCTACGACCCCGAGACGGTCGACTACATCATCGACTACCTGACCGAGCGGTACGGCGGATCGGAGCAGACGGACGGCGGCGGCGCGACCGTCTGAGGGCCGGGAATAACGAGTACGGCGGGGCCGGAGCGTCGTCGCGGCTCAGTCCTTCCGCTTGACGACGTCGCCGAGCGTCATCGTGCCGGCGTCGTCCGTCTCCCAGTCGGCGTCGTCGGTCGACTGCCCCTCGACCAGCGAGATGTCGAGCGCGCGCTCGAGCTTGCGCTGGACCTCGTCGGTCGGGAGCGTGTCGGCGCGTTCGAGCTTGCGGATGAGGCTCGCCTTCTCGTTGAGCTGGTCGGCCAGCTCCTCCTGGCTCAGCCCGCGCGACTCCCGCGCATCGCGGATCAGCTCGTCGTAGTCGGTGGCGATCTCGTCCATGTCGTCGAACATGTCGCGGGGGCGAGTCGAGCTCCCCGACGAGCCGCCGGAGCCGGACGATCCGGACGACGAAGACGACTTCCCGGTGCTGGAGCTGGTGGAGTACTTGCCGCCGCCGGAGCTCGTCGACTCGTCGCGGACCTCGGTGCCGAAGTCCGTACACGAGCTACAGAGCTCCAGCTCGGCGCCTTCGACCTTCGTCGTCGTCAGCGAGGCCTCCTCGGCGCCGCACATCTCACACTGGGGCATACGCGACGCTAGCGCTCCCGATGGTATAAAGGGTGTGCCGCGGCGCCGGGCGCGGGTCACGCCGGCGAGGCCCCGACCGCAATCGTGCCGCTGTCGGTACCGACTTGTCGCCGCGGCCGGCAGGACTGGTATGGACGTCCACGTCACGCGCTCGACCCTGCGAGGGACCGCCCGCGCGCCGCCGTCGAAGAGCTACACCCACCGCGCGCTGCTCGCCGCCGGCTACAGCGACGGCGCGACCGTCGAGTCGCCGCTGGTGTCCGCGGACACGCGAGCGACCGCCCGCGCCGTCGCGGCGTTCGGCGGTTCGGTCGCGCGCGCCGGAGACGGGAGTTCGACCGCCGAAGGCGAGCCCGACCTGACGGGCGCCGACGCGCTCTCGGTCGAGGGGTTCGGCGGCCGCCCCGCCGTCCCCGACGACGTGATCGACTGCGCGAACTCTGGGACGACGATGCGGCTGGTCACCGCCGCGGCCGCGCTCGCGGACGGCACCACCGTCCTCACCGGGGACGAGTCGCTCCGCTCGCGCCCGCAGGGTCCGCTCCTCGACGCGCTCGCCGACCTCGACGTCCGCGCGGAGTCGACGCGGTCGAACGGGCAGGCCCCGCTCGTCGTGACCGGCCCGCTCGCCGGCGGCGAGGTCGCCATCCCCGGCGACGTCTCCTCGCAGTACGTCACCGCGCTGCTGATGGCGGGCGCCGTCACCGAGGAGGGGATCGAGGTAGAGCTCACGACCGACCTCAAGTCGGCGCCGTACGTCGACATCACGCTCGAACTGCTCGCCGACTTCGGCGTCGAGGCGACCCCGGTCGACGAGGACGGCGATCCGCTCGACGGTGCCGCGGGCGCCGCAGGGTTCTCGGTCCCGGGCGGACAGACGTACGCGCCGAGCGACGAGACGTACGCGGTCCCCGGCGACTTCTCCTCTATCTCGTACCTCCTCGGCGCGGGCGCGGTCGCGGCCGCGCCCGGCGAGCCGCTCCGGATCGAGGGCGCCCGGCCGAGCGCGCAGGGCGACGCCGCGATCGTCGAGATCGTCGAGCGCATGGGCGCGCCCGTCGACTGGGACCGCGAGGCCGGCGCGATCGCGGTCGAGCGCGGCGATCTCTCCGGCGTCACCGTCGACGTGGGGGGAACGCCCGACCTGCTCCCGACGATCGCCGCGCTCGGCGCGGTCGCGGACGGGGAGACGCGGATCGAGAACTGCGAGCACGTCCGCTACAAGGAGACCGACCGGGTGTCCGCGATGGCCGAGGAACTCGAAAATCTCGGCGCCGAGACGACCGAAGGGCGGGACGTACTCACGATTCACGGAGGCGAAAGCGATCTCGTCGGGGCGACCGTCGACGGCCGAGCCGACCACCGGATCGTGATGGCGCTGTCCGTCGCCGCGCTGGCGGCCGAGGGGACGACGACCGTCCGCGGCGCCGAACACGTCGACGTCTCCTTCCCCGGCTTCTTCGACGCGATGGCCGACCTCGGGGCGACCGTCGAGCGCGGGGACGCGCGGGGAAGGGAATAGTTATAGCCGTTCGCAATCCACACAATAGTATATGGTGGCAGACAGCAGATGAGCGGTAACCCGGCGTCGAACGGAGCGGCGGACGGACCGAACGCGGCGGTCGTCGTCGGCGTCGTGTTCTCGGCGATCGTGGTGCTCACCGTGATCGCGTACACGGTGACTGTGACCACGGTCAACCTGCTTGCCGTCGACCTGCTCGCGTACCCGGTCGGCGGGGTCGCGCCGTTCGTCGTGATCACTGGGGCCATTCTCACGATCCCGATAATGATTCCGACCGCGCTGATCTCGATGAAGCGACTCGGCTGACCGCGGTCGCGGCGTCATCCGGTCACCGCTCGAAGCGCGACGGTCGCCGCCGAATCCGGACCGACGGCTACACAAGCCCACCGGACCGACACACGCGTATGGACGACATCGACGTCGAGCCCGTCGACCGGGTCGACGAGGCCGACGACGACACCGCGGTCGAGCCCGCGGAGACGGACGAGGAGCTGACCGTCGACGAGGAGCTCGCCGACCTGCCCGCGGGCGTCGACGCGCCCGACTACGTGCTGTACGGCGGGAAGGGCGGCGTTGGAAAGACGACGATGGCGGCCGCGACGGGGCTCGCCTCGGCCGCGGGCGGCGTCCGGACGCTCGTCGTCTCGACCGACCCCGCGCACTCGCTGTCGGACACCTACGAGACCGAGATCCCCGCCGAGCCGGCGCGCATCCGCGAGGACGTGCCCCTGTACGCCGCCGAGATCGACCCCGACGCCGCGGTCGACGAGGGGATGTTCGGGGCGGACGGCGACCCGCTCGGCGGGCTCGGCGAGATGGGCGACGCGATGGGCGGCATGGGCGGCGAGGGGCCGATGGGCGGCGCCGAGGGCGAGGACGGCGAGGGGCTCGGCGGACTCCTCGGCGGCACGATGCCCGGCGCCGACGAGGCGGCGGCGATGCGCCAGCTGCTGGAGTACCTCGACGACCCGCGGTTCGACCGCGTCGTCGTCGACACCGCGCCGACCGGTCACACGCTCCGCCTGCTCCAACTGCCGGAGATCATGGACTCGATGCTCGGGCGCGTGATGAAGCTCCGGCAGCGCTTCTCCGGGATGATGGACGGGATCAAGGGGATGTTCGGCGGCGGCGACGACGACCCCGACCCCTCGGCGGACCTCGAGGAGCTCCGCGAACGCATCGAGCGACTCCGAGCGGTCCTGCGCGACCCCGCGAAGACGGACTTCCGCGTCGTGATGATCCCCGAGGAGATGAGCGTCGTCGAGTCCGAGCGGCTCGTCGCGCGGCTCGACGAGTTCGGAATCCCGGTGAACACGCTCGTCGTCAACCGTGTGATGGAGGGCGTCGGCGACGTGACCGGCGGGAACGGGGCCGGGATCGACCCCGACTGGGTGGTCGAGCCCACCCCCGACACCTGCGAGTTCTGCGCCCGCCGGTGGGAGGTCCAGCAGAGCGCGCTCCGCCAGGCGACGGACCTGTTC
>NZ_NHNZ01000082.1:0-11871 GCF_002727095.1 Halorubrum sp. C191
TGTCGATGTGATCGACTGACTCTTAGTTGATTACGAAAACGCGACCGTGTATGGGGATTTGGAACAAGAGAAGGTGCTTCACCAAGGCAAGGTTCGTCTTCTCCCAAACGGGTGGGTTGCGTTGCCCACTAACCGACTCCTGTCTCCTGAAGCGGTACACCACATCGATCCATAGAGATCCGGTACTGAGCGATCAGGGTTGTGAAACTATCAACTGTTGAGGATTTCAACAGAGCCACACGACTAACCCGCTGAGATCTCGCTGGGTCCGCCGCTCAAGAGTGACAACCGTATCCAGCAGCGCCAAAATCCACACAATTTCGTACGCTCGTCTGGCAGTTCGAGAGCAATGATTCAAAATTGATCTTGGAACGCTGAGAATCACCACGAATTGATGCTAATTCGACCTGAAACTGGCCTATCCTCCGAAACTGTGAGAAACGTGTTGGCAAGACAAATCGGGGACTGTTTCGGCCACAGAAGTACGTTGGAACAATTAATTTCGAGCCCGGTTAGGTCGGGATATGAGCTGGACCCGTCGTAGAGTGCTCGCGTCCATGGCTGGTGTATGTGGGGCCTCCGGATGCCTTGCCTCCCCTGACCGATCACTGCCGACAGCACCGACCAGTGGATGGAACCAGTCACGGTGTGATGCCCAGAAAACGGCTACATCCGATGTCACAGTCCCTGAACGCGGAAATCTAGCGTGGGGCGGTGGCAGTGGCCAGATGCTGTCGGTAGTGGCTGATCAGACCGTGTATACTGTTGACGATGACGATGGCCTTACCGCACTCAATGCCCAAACCGGCGAGCACAGGTGGCAAACAGCCCTCGATCGCGACCTTGACGATACGGAACCGGTTGGTGTCTCAGGAGGCATCATCAATGATCAGTTGTTAGTTGCGACCCGGGGGAGGCTCTATTCGTTCAGTACTGCCGACGGCAGTGAGCGGTGGCAACGAAAGCTTCCGGGGCATGTATCTTCGATATCGACGACGGTCGTCCCAGATCGACAGATCGGGCTGATTGATTTTACGCACGGTCAGAAGTACTACATTATCGCCGTTACGGCCGAGTCAGGCGAGATCAAATGGCGAGATTCTGTACTGCGAGGCGGCGGACGTGGACTAGCAGTATTTGACGATCACGTATATGTTACTGGAACATCTAAGACAGGTGAAGAAGTTCTACGCTGTCTTGAAATAGACACCGGGGAGTTGATCTGGCAGCAAGGAATCGCAGATACTGACCGCTATTCGACGCATGTCTGTGTGACGAGTGGTGTCCTAATCGGTGAGGGAGCCGATATTAGTGTCTATGATCATAGCGACGGAAAGCAGAGAGCATCTGTAGAGCTTCCGCACGGACGGGTTCGCAGTATCGCCGTTGACGATGGTACCGCTTTCGTGCTTTCCGAATCCGGTCTCGCAGCGGTATCGGTGCCAGACGGCGGCAGGCAGTGGTCTCTGTCGAGAAATCCGACCCGACATTTTGTCCGCGGCCCACTCGCAGTTGGGCGCGAAAGCGTCGTCGCACCAGTGTTCATGGAATCGCTTGGTTGTCCAGCAGTCGTTGCGTTTGAGCGGATCGATGGAACACGGCGTTGGCACTATACTCTCGGTGACGACTTTGCGTGTGGAACGATCTGGTCTCAACCAGTCCTCGCCGACGGGGCAGTGTTTATCGATACCAGCCCGCATACTGTGACTGCTCTTGGAGATCTTTCCCAGCAGGATTGACTCTCTGTGGCTCTGTTGAAATCCCATTTTTCAGGGCGAGAATCCCGCCGTTTACGGCGAGGAGGATGTCACAGCGGATATCGCAGGGCTGTGATGCGTGGTTTCGGCTAACTCATACTGGCTGCCGGGGTATCAGCTCTCACAGGCCTTACATTCGAGGATATCTCGGCTGAACTTCTGTGCGGCGTTGACGCTGTGTTGGTAGTAGAGACTCTTCACCCCTTTTTTCCAAGCCTCGATGTAGAGCTGGTTGATCTCCTTGACGCTCACTTCGCTCGGATCGATTGAGACGTTCAGGCTCTGTGCCTGGTCGATGTGTTTCTGCCGCTGCGCTGCCTGGTTAATGATCGCCATCTGTGGAATCTCGGCGAAGGTCTTGAACACCTCCTTCTCCTCGTCGGTTAGGCAGTCGAGGTGTTGGACGCTCCCGTCGTTCTGTGCGATGCTGTCCCAGACTTCACGCTCATCTCTGCCTCGCTGTTTCAGTATCCCCTCGAGGAATCGGTTCTTCTGCGTCGATTTGAGCTTCGCACCGTCACGGACGAAGTAGTTCGATTTTAGTGGTTCAATGCTCGGACTGACCTGCCCCAGGATGACGCTGCTGGATTTCGTCGGGGCCACGCTCATCGTCGTTGCGTTCCGGCGACCGTAGCCGTCGAGCACTTCCGGCTCACCGAACTCGTCGGCGAGCCGACGACTCTCCTCGTAACTTCGCTCCTTGATGGTGCGGAAGATTGCCTCATTTTTTTCCATCGCCTCCATGCTGTCGAACGGAATCATCTCGCTCTGGAGGTAGCTGTGCCAGCCGAGGACGCCGATGCCGATCGCCCTGTGCCGTTTCGCAAACCGCACTGGCCGTTCCATGAACTGCGTCCCCTCCGCCTCTTGGATGAACTCCTCCATGACGGCGTCGAGGAACCGCGTCAGCGTCTCTACTGCGTCGGTGTCCTTCCACTCGTCGTAATGGAGCGCGTTCATTGACGAGAGACAACAGACGAAACTCTCGTCTGGCGTGGCGGGCAGCGCGATCTCGGTACACAGGTTGGAAGCGTTGATCTCGTAGCCCTTGTCCTTGTATACCTGTGGCTTCCCCTCGTTCATATTGTCCCGGAAGATGATGTACGGGACTCCGATGTTGATCCGCGTCTCGATGATCTCTGCCCACGTCTCTCGCTTCTCCTCGTCGCCGTCGACCATCGCCTGGAACCAGTCGTCACCAATGATGACGCCGTAGTAGATGTCCTGTACAGGGTCGCCCTCGGTCTTGATGTTGAGCCACTCGTCCAAGTCGTCGTGTTCGATGTCGATGTACCCCGCGAACTGTCCGCGCCGCGTCTCTCCCTGGCTGACAACGTTGATGATCGTGTCGAACAGCTCGGTAAAGCTATAGCTCCCGTTGCTCTTGCCGTTGTTCGTGATCGGGCTGCCTCGGGGCCGGATCTCGCCGAAGTACCCGCTGGTCCCGCCGCCCAGCTTGGTCATCTCGCCCACTTCGGCCTGTGTGTAGAGGATGCTCTCCATGCTGTCCGCCATGTAGCTACCGAAGCAACTGATGGGCAGGCCTCGGTCCAGACCGAAGTTCGACCACACTGGACTCGCGAGGCTGTAGAAACCCCGACTCATGTAGTCATAGAACTTGTCCGCAAAGCCGTCATCATCCAAGATTTCTTCAGCCCGCTCTCCGATCTCTCTGACCCTTTCCTCGGCTGTGACGCCCTCAAGTAGGTACCCCTCGTTGAGGAATGCCCTGCTATCCTCGTTCAGCCAATAGAACGGTTCCTCGTGCTGCTGTTGTACCTCGTCGAGTGCTGGTTCTGTTTGTGCCATCGTTAGAACATGTCCTCTGCGGTAACGCTCTGCGAGTGCTTGTTGTACGTGGTCGACCGCTTGCTGAAGAAGTCGTTATCCTTCGTCATCATGATGTCCTCATCGAACCACCGCGTCTCCTCGAGCAGGTCATCGTCCGGGTCGAATATCGGCTCGACACCGACGTTCTCGAGGCTCTGATTGAATCGATCCCGGAGGAATGCGTCGACGTGCGCCCGGGGAAGAAACTCCAGTTCACCCTCACCGAAGATCCAGTCTAGTATCTTCATCTCGGCCTCGAACGCCTGCTGACAGGCGGCTTGGACCTCTTCTTCGAAGTCTTCGTCGAAGAGGTCCGGATTCTCCTCGCGAATCGTCTCCACGAGTTCGACACCGAATAGCCCGTGAATCTGCTCTTCCTTGCTGGTCGCCTCGACGGCGTTTGCGATCCCCTTGAACTTCTTTTCGTGTTTGTCGAAGCTCGTCATGATGAGGAACTGCGAGAACAGCGAGACGTGTTCAACGAATGTGGAGAACAGGAGGAGACTCATCACGTACTCCTGTGTGTCGTCGCTCTCGCTCTTCTCAAGATACTCGTCGAGGTAGTCAATCCGCTCCTCGATTGCGGGGACGTCGGTCACCTCCTCGAAGTCTTCCGCAATCCCCAGGATGTCGAGAAGGTGACTGTACGCGTCCATGTGTCTGACTTCACTCTCCGCGAAGGTCATACCGACGTTCCCGACCTCTGCTTTGGGCATCTCGTCGTAGATGCCTGCCCAGAATGTCTTGACCTGGACCTCAATCTGCGCGATGGCCAGCATCGTCCGCTTGATAACGGCCTTCTCGGCAGGAGTCGTGTTGACCTTGAAGTCTTGGACGTCTCCTGAGAAATTGAACTCCGTGTGAACCCAGTAGCTGTTCCGTATCGCGTCTTTGTACTCAAGAACGTCGGGGTATTCGTACGGTTTGAGCTGCGTTCGTTCGGAGAAGATGTCAGTCTCTGACTCTCCGCCTGTGGTTTTGCTTTCAGTCATTGGTACGTACTCTGGAGGAATCGTTCTCTGTTGGGTGGTTTCTGTTGCCGTCGTTCTCTGTGCGTCTGGACGTGGGCCATGCTCGTCCGGTCAGGGATTGACCGAGCATTCGTTTGATCTGCGTATGGTTGTATCATAGTGAACCGTCCGAGGCGTCGAAGTCATCAAGTTCTGCATCCAGGACCGCATCAAGTTCTCTCAAGAATTCCTGCGGCTCAGAGAATGCTTTGTAAACGGAAACAAACCGAATGTAAGCTATCTTATCGAGCGTGCGGAGGTTCTCAGAGACGAGTTCGCCGATGAGACTCGAAGAGACGATCCGTGCCTCTTGATCTTGTAGTTCGCTCTCGATATCGTCAACGAGAGTAGTCACTGTTGTCTCGGTCACATCTCGCTTCTCAACGGCTCGCTCGATCCCTGCGCGGAGTTTCTGTCGGTCAAACGGTTCGATGGTTCCGTCGCGTTTTTTCACTTGGAGGGATTCCCACTCCGGACGTTCGTAGGTCGTAAAGCGGAACGAACAGCGTTGACACTCGCGGCGTCGTCGGACGGAGGTTCCGTCGGTACTGGCCCCTGTATCGATGACGCGTGTTCGCTCGTTCCCGCAGTCCGGGCAGTTCATAGTTGTCACTGCTTAATCCTCCATGGTCTTAACCCCATATGTGGTGCCTCTCGATTTTGACCGCAACATCTGGTGGTGAGGGCTGTCACATAAACCTTACCCAATAGAATTGGAATAGTACAATTCAGTTTGATTGCCGGGCGTGGGTGATTGGGCTCAGATGTATTGAGCACACCAGGTTCAACTGCGCTACAGCGATTTTTTCGAAGACAGTTGTACCCCGCTGTGGGCTAGCAACGGTCGTGCTCAAACATTTGGAGGGTAGGTTATGGCCACAATTCTTGACTGTGGGTGCCAATACGCTAACGATGACTGACGAAATAGAAATCCCGACCGAGCCACGGGCCGCGGTCGACGCACTGGCGACACACCTAACTGCGACCGCAGACCGCCCAGTGCCGCCAGCAACGAACCGATGGCTCGGGGAAGCTGAAGCCGTCGCCCGCGACGCTGCCAGTGACGGTCTTGACACGCAAACCAGGCAAAAGCGGGTTCGTCAGGTTGCCACACTGCTTGAGTCGGCTGACGAAACAGATGATGTGGTTGCCGATCGCCATATTGAGGCGGCTATTCAGTGCTGCCAAGTCGTTCTCGCTAACGAGTGACCGTGGTTGAGACTGTACAGGATATCTCTCTCGCCACATGTTAAATTCTGCCAGATAGAGAAACCAAATTAAATCTCACAAGGTTGTTCTCTTTCGTTAAAGAAACGATTTTAAGTTACAAAAGAGTGTCCAAGCGCACCACGCTTATGTTCGTGGTGTCTAAAGATTACTTTGATGAGTTCAAAACAAGACGATCTCAAAGAGACGAACACTGAGGCCCGCTTCGAATTCAAGAAAGAGGAGAAGTCCGCTTTCAAAAGCGAAAAGGGCCTTACCGAGGAGACGGTGCGCGTCATCTCGGAGGACAAAGACGAGCCGGAGTGGATGCTGGAGCGCCGCCTGCGGGCCCTCGAACAGTTCCAAGAAATGCCGATGCCGACCGACTGGCCCGGCCAGCCGGACCTGAGCGAGGTCGACGTCGACGAGATCGTCCCCTACATTCGGCCGGACGTCGACGTGCGGGCGGGCGTCGACGACTGGACCGAGCTCCCTGATGACATCAAAGATACCTTCGACAAGTTGGGCATCCCGGAGGCGGAGAAGAACGCGCTCTCGGGCGTCGGCGCGCAGTACGAGTCGGAGGTCGTCTACCAGAACATGCAGGAGCGGTGGGAAGAGAAGGGCGTCATCTTCTGTAACATGGACGAGGCTGTCCAAGAACACGAAGAACTCGTCCGCGAGCACTTCATGACGAAGTGCGTCCCCCCGAGCGACAACAAGTTCGCGGCGCTTCACGGCGCCATCTGGTCGGGCGGCTCGTTCGTCTACATCCCCGAAAACACCACGGTAGACATGCCGGTCCAGGCGTACTTCCGGATGAACTCCGAGGGGATGGGCCAGTTCGAGCACACGCTCATCATCGCCGAGGAGGGTGCCGAGGTCCACTACATCGAGGGCTGTTCGGCCCCGAAGTACTCGAAATTCAACCTCCACTCGGGCGGCGTCGAAGTGTTCGTGGGCGAGGACGCCCACGTCCAGTACTCGACCGTCCAGAACTGGTCGAAGAACACGTACAACCTCAACACGAAGCGCGCCATCGCCGAGAAGGGCGGGCGCATGGAGTGGATCTCCGGCTCGATGGGCTCGAAGGCGACGATGCTGTACCCCTCGACGATCCTGAAGGGCCGCGGTGCCTCGGATAACCACATCACCATCGCCTTCGCGGGTGAGGGCCAGGACATCGACACCGGCGCGAAGGTGTACCACAACGCGCCGGACACGAAGTCCACGGTCGAGTCGAAGTCGATCGCGAAGGACGGCGGCCGCACCAACTACCGCGGGCTCGTCCACATCGCGGACGGCGCCGAAAACTCCTCGACGGCCGTCGAGTGCGACGCGCTGATGTTCGACAACGAGTCGACGTCGGACACGATGCCGTACATGGAGATCAACGAGTCGAAAGTCGACGTCGCTCACGAAGCAACCGTCGGGAAGATCGGCGACGAGGACATCTTCTACCTCCAGTCGCGCGGGCTCGACGACGACGACGCCAAACAGATGATCGTCTCCGGGTTCATCGAGCCGATCACGGAGGAACTGCCGATCGAGTACGCCGTCGAGCTGAACCGCCTCGTCGAACTCGAGATGGAGGGCTCGCTCGGGTGATCTAATGCCGGAGTGCGCACACTGCGGAGCACACGTCTCACAACAGTTTGTGACCGTGTTCGGGTTGGACGGCGGCGACGTAGTTGCCTGCCCGGCGTGTTCCAATAAGGCAAACATCGCAGAGACAGTGTTATCCCGTCGCTCATAACGAACGATGGAGCACTGCTTCGCATGTGACACTGACTACGGGTATCTTGGAACGACACCGCATGAGGGATCCTGTCCGGCCTGTGGCTCGTCAGTCGTAACACCAGCAGGCGAACTCAGCGTCGTCGACACGACAACGTGGGAGAGTGCCAATAGTCTCTCGACAATCCACGTGACGGCGGTCGACGCCCGCTCTCGTCGATTTGAGTTTGTCGTTGCGGCGCGTCGCGGCCGGGGAGAACTGGTCTGTCTTGCGATCGATGGGATGGCGGTGCCCACCGATACAGTGTGGTCAGTCCCGGCTGCCGTCGCTACGAGAGTTACCGCGCACGGGATCAGGCTCAGTGATTCCACGCCAGCTCAAAGCATATGAGGAACGGTACAGGCCGGACACACGGTCGGTCATGTCTGTCCTGTCTCGGTCGCGAGAGGTGATGTCGCTTGGTGAACTCGAATCTGAAATTGCTCCGACAGACCCCCGTTCGTTGATCAAACGGAAATGATCGGTTACTCATATTAGATCTGTTTTTATTACCGCGCGCCCAACATATTGTTATAGAGATGAAAGAGCAGCTCAAAGTAGGAGTCATACAACACAACCCTGTAATCGGTGATATAGACGGGAACCTCGGTAAGATAACCAAGGAGTACAGGCAGCTGGCGGATACTGAGCCTGATCTCGTTGTCACACCTGAACTCTCGATAGTTGGGTATCCACCGCGTGATTTACTCCACCGAGCAGAGATACTTGATGCTCAAGAAGCAGCTCTCAATGATCTGGCTTTAGAAACCGCTGACGGGCCACCGTTAATCGTCGGCGCTGCGGTCAGGACCGAGCGTGACAGCGGTGCGCCGATCCACAATGCCGCAATCGTGCTCCGCGATGGAAAGAAGAGTGAAACGTACCACAAGCGGTTACTGCCGACATACGATGTCTTCGATGAGCATCGGTACTTCCAGCCCGGGACCGACCCAGTAGTCGTAGATATTGCGGACACCGCCATTGGACTCACGATCTGTGAAGACGCGTGGCAGGATGCCGTCGTAACCGGGACACGCCGCCACGACGAGAGTCCGCTACAGGACACAGCTGCGAGCGGAGCGGATCTTATTATTACGCTTTCTGCGAGCCCATTCAGTCTCGAGAAACCGTCTCGACGTGAACACCGGTTCGCAACGCATGCTGCTGAGACAGACTGTCCGGTTGTGTTTGTTAATCAAGTCGGTGGGAATGACGAGTTGATCTTCGACGGACACTCATTGGTCGCTGTTGATGGAGCGGTCCACGAGCAGTTGACAGGATTCGAGTCTAGCACTACTGTCGTGGACGTTTCGGTCGGCGGAGACGCAACAGTTCCGACAGGTAATACTGAAACCCGCGCTACGCAGGCCCGCAAAGCACTCACGCTCGGCGTAGGGGATTACTTCGAAAAAACCGGGTTTGAGGAAGCCGTAGTTGGGTTATCAGGTGGGATTGATTCCGCAGTCGCGGCCGCGCTCGCAGTAGCGGCACTCGACGCAGAGAACGTCTATGCCGTGTCTCTCCCAAGTGAGGTCACAAGCCAACAGAGCATCGCCGACGCTCAGACGGTAGCGGCAAACTTAGGCATCGAGTTCGATGTGATCCCTATCGGATCGGCAGTGGAGGACATCTCCCAGACGCTTGATGCGAACAACGCATCGCTCACTGGTGTTGCTGCTGAGAACATCCAAGCGCGAATCCGTGGGTCTATCCTCATGGGAATAGCGAACCAGCGTAATGCGCTCGTGCTCACCCCAGATAATAAGAGCGAAGCCGCAGTCGGCTACTGTACGCTGTACGGCGACGCCGTAGGCGCGCTTGCTCCACTCGGTGATTGTTACAAACAGCTGGTCTACGAGTTAGCTGGTGTGTTCAACGAGACACTTTCCTCAGCAGGATCATCGCCTGTGATTCCAACGTCTGTAATTGAGAAAGAGCCGAGCGCAGAGCTTCGTTCCGGGCAGGCCGACGAAGAGGAAATCCCAGCGTATGAGGTACTGGATCCTATTCTTGAACAGTATATCGAGGAAGGCGAAACCATCAGTTCGATACGAGAGGAATATCCCGACCACGTTGTTGACGAAGCACTTAGACGGACTACACACGCCGAATTCAAACGACGGCAAACTCCACCGCCACTTCGTATCACACAGAAGGCACTCGGGCGTGGATGGAACTATCCAATTGCCGCAGCGTACGATTGTCTACTCGATGACCATTGAGACTTCGTGAGCTGGCCGCTTCAAATAACCGGGCCAAGTTTCGGATGACGTTGCTGGAGAGCGTCGCAGCAGCCGTTGAGTTAGAATTCCAGTAGGAAGCGTAGGCACAAGTCTCAGGTAAAGGTCTTAGTTTTGTATCTTAGATAATAGTCTTAGATACACGGAGCTAGTAGTCAGACGGCGAACGACAGCAAGTTCATCCAATCAGTCAGTTCCACTGCTACCCACGTATGTTAGCTGCGCCGTGAGATCTGTCGCAGAGACCATCCCGACGATTTCATTTTTATTGCTAGCTACAGTGTTGACTCCTGAGGCCTACATGCGAACAAACGACATATAGTATGTAGACTGTCAAGTATACGTTGGCTATCTATTGGCATAAGTGAGAGATATCTAGCTTGATTTCAACCAACCCGAAGCTAGCATATCGTGGTTCTGTTTGTTATGAGGGTTCGTTTAAATTTAGGCAGTTATTAGATTCGCATTAGATATGAGATGCTGCTCGCAGCGCCACGGTTGAGCTACACAACTACCGATGATAATAGGCCACATCAGTTCCAATGGGTCGTATGAGCGAACACAGAGATTATCGCGCCGGTTTCCGCACGCAGCGTGAAGAGATCGAGGACAAACAGTTACCCACTACTGGGGAGTTTCCAGACTGGCTCTCTGGGGATCTCATCGGGAACGGGCCGGGACAGTTCGAGGCCGGCGACACAGGGCTGCGACACTGGTTCGACCCGTTCGCCATGCTCCGGCGCTTTCGGATTGACAACGGTGAGGTTAGGTACGCGAACAAATTTGTCCAGAGCCGGGATTACGCATTCGCACAGGATCATGGCGGCGTCCGAACCCCGTTCCCAGGAACACCTCCCGATCGATCGGTCTGGACACGACTGCGTCAAGTTCTCGATGGGACATTTCCGGACAACCCAGTCATCGGTATCCAGCGGTTCGGCGACGAATTCGCGGCGGTTACTGAGTCACCGACAGCACTGACGTTCGACCCTGACACGCTCGAAACGACGGGGCGAATCGATCTCACGGCTGGATTGGACTGCGATTTGACTCTCGCTCATGTTCACTACGACCCTGTCGCGGAAGAGTTCATCAATCTGGGGGTGTCGTATGGTCGCAACACGGTGTATACGGTGTTCAAGCGGCCGAGAGACGGTGGGACGCCGACCCCGCTGAGTCGGCTTCAGTTCGATGAGGCACCGTACATTCATTCCTTCGCTGTGACCGACCAGCACGTCGTCGTGACGGTAAACGCGTACGGGCTGGACACCACGCAGCTCCTCAAAGGTACCGTAACGAAGGAGACGTTCCTTGACGCGTTTCAGCCACTGTCGACGCCCCTCCGCTTCGTCATCCTCGATCGCTCGACCGGTGAACACGTGGCAACCGCGTCGGCGTCACCGGCGTTCATCTATCACCACGCGAACGCGTTCGAGCGTGAGGGCGAGCTCGTCGTCGATGTAGTTGCGTTCGACGATGATCGCGCAGTGACCGGACTCGCATTGTCAAACCTCCGGAGCGACGATCCGGACCTTCCACGAGGCGACCTGTGTCGGTACACGGTACCGTTGTCCGGCGGTGAGGCAACTCGAGAGCCACTCCACCGTGGTCCAGTTGAATTCCCAGTGATCAACTACCGAGCGGTTAACGGCACACCCCACCGATACGTCTACCTCGCTGAAACTGACGGAGCGTCAAGCCTACCGACAGATATCACGAAGGTGGACGTCGACACCGGCACGGCCCACCGCTGGCGCGAGTCAGGTACTCATCCAGGCGAACCGCTGTTCGTCCCCGCGCCTGAGGCAGAAAACGAGGACGACGGGGTGCTGCTCTCGGTCGTATTAGATCCCGACGCAGACCGCTCCCGGTTGGTCTGTCTCAACGCCGAGACGCTCGGGGAACTCGGCCGAGCCGAGCTCCCGCATCGTCTCCCGTTCGGATTCCACGGGCAATTCTACGGCCCCGTGGCTCCCGGACGGAGTATGGCGTGAGGTGTCGGATCAAAGTAGGCTAACCCACGACTAAAGTCGTGGGCTTTCAGCGTGGAC
>NZ_NHNZ01000212.1:0-11132 GCF_002727095.1 Halorubrum sp. C191
CCTTTCAGATTCACGTCGATCATCCGACCCCACTGTGTTTCGTCGTATTCAGCAAGGCGGGTACCCTCATCTGCGATGCCGGCGTTGTTGTGTGCGAAGTCAAGCCCGCCGTACTCGTCAAGCGCCGTCTGTACCATCGCGTCAACATCGTCAGAGTCGGTGACGTTTGTCTTGACGAACGTCGCTTCGCCGCCGTCACTCGTGATCATCTCAACCGTCTCGTGGCCACCCTCCTCGTCGATATCGGCGACAACGACCTTTGCTCCTGCCTCAGCAAACCGAAGTGACGACTGTCGACCGATTCCTGATCCACCGCCAGTGACGACCGCAACTCCGTCTTGTATTCCGTTCATATTGTCTCCCACCACGTCGCTTCACGTGGATTGCTAAATATTAACAAACAACCGTGATATATCTGCCGGCGAAAGCTTATAATAAGGTATACCGCTGGATGTCGGCCAGGTTGTGCTGACAGAGCGAGAGCCATCCACCCGTCTCGAACGCGCCAACAACCTCAGCGTACATCGAACGGATCGCACGTCTCCTCTCCAACAAGGATCACACCACTAACTAAGAGTAGATACCCCACTTCGAAGCACTGTCTGCTCACGTGTTACAGTACGTTGTATACTCGGCATCGAACTCGCGTGGCGGTGGTTGCTGGAACTGCGAACCCATATCCTTCGACGTATAGGGGGTTTCCAATACGGTCAGTAACCGCTTGAACTTGGATAGCTTTCCAGTTTCGAGATACTCATCCAGTGACTCTTCAACTAGATAATTGCGGGGAATATACCGCGGATTGACCTCCTGCATCAACTCCTCATTCAGGCCGACAGCAGCCAACTTATCCCTCAGCTGCTCGAATTCCGCAGTTGTAAACACCGGGTCATCAAACGTCTTGGGTGCCTCTAATTCGAGGAACGTATTGGTGTAGTCTGCGTTCGATTTGCGAAGCCACTCTAGGAATTCATCGACGAGCTCTTCCTCGCCATCTGAGCCAATTCCCAACTTCTTCCGCATCATCGCGTAGTACTGCGCATCAAATCGAGCCTCAAATTCGTCTAGCTTGGCTTCGAGTTCATCATACGTGAGCGCTGACTGCGTACACAGCGGTTGGAGTGCTTCCGCAAACCGCTCGAGATTCCACCGCAGGATAGGTCGCTGGTTGCCGAACGCATATCGCCCGTGCTTATCGATTGAGCTGAAGACCGCCTCCTCGTCATAGTAATTCATGAACGCACAGGGTCCGTAATCAAATGTCTCTCCATCGATACTCATGTTGTCCGTATTCATCACGCCATGGACGAATCCGACACGCAACCAGTCAACAACCATTTCGATCGCTGACTGTATGACTGTATCAAAGAACTCCACATATGGACGATCTTTTTCCTGCAGCTGCGGGTAGTGCCTGTCAATTACATAGTCAGTGAACTGCTGTAGTTTGTCGGATGCTCGGGCTGCGACGTACTGGAAGGTTCCGTACCGAATGTGGCTGTTCATTACTCGGACTAGGACGGCTCCGGGTTCTGTCCGGCGTCGGTTGACCACGTCGTCAGTCTCGATGACCGCAAGACTTCTCGATGTTTTGATGTGTAGATTCCGCATCGCATACGAGTACAGATACTCTCTGAGCATCGAGCTGACAGTTGCGTTTCCATCGCCTCTTCCGGAGTAGGGCGTTCGACCAGACCCTTTCAGTTGAATATCGTATCTACTCCCATCGTACACGTGCTCGCCGAGTATCATTGCCCTCCCGTCGCCTAAGACGGTAAAACTCCCATACTGGTGGCCCGCATACGCTTGGGCGATCGGTTCTTCTAAACGATCTTGACCTGCTAGCATCTTCGCATCAAGTTTCGCTGTATCCAACCCAAGGTCAGCACATAGCTCGTCGTTACGAACCACAATTTCGGGATGAGCGATACTCTTCGGTGTCACTCTCGAATACAGCTCCGAGTCTAACTCTTTGTAAGTCGTGTCAAATGAAAAGGTCATTTAGGTTCACATAGTGTTCTTTCGCTTGCTTTGATAATTTGTACGGCTCATCCCGCCCATGGGCGTGACAATACGAGCGAATAGGGCCCGATAGAGAGAGAATCTTCATATATCGTCCGTTCGCTGTCGTATTTCCTTTCCAATACCAGCATTGGCCGAGCAGGACGGGCATGCAAGAACGACGCCGTCCTTGTCGCCGAACACCTGTACAAACTGAGCAGAAATATGCTCGCCACAGGTAGCACAATCAGGCATGTGTATCAGTAGAACTCCCGAACGAGATCCGTTACATTGTCCGGAGCTCCGTCGGGTATGACCGCCATATTGTCTGAGAGCCCTTCACGCTCTTCGTAGGCAACCGAGTGCTCGTCCTGATAGAGTACACCCTGGTACTCTTTATTTCCATCCATAATCATGTCTGTAGCGTCATCGTAAGCCGTCGGATCGTGGTCTGTCTCGGCGAGATCGACAATCGTGTCTCGGAAGTAGTCGTAGGTATCGACGTCGTTGAACGTCACACAAGGGCTGTAGACGTTGACGAAGCCGAACCCGTCGTGTTCGACGGCTTTCTGAACGATCTCGGTGTGGCGCTGGCTGTCCGAACTGAACGATTGGGCAATGAACGTCCCGCCGGCAGCCAGCGCGAGCGCAAGTGGGTTGACCGGCGGCTGTTTCGGCCCCTCGGGCGTCGTCGAGGTTTCGAAGTCCTCACGCGATGTTGGCGAGGCTTGCCCCTTCGTGAGGCCGTAGATGCGGTTGTCCATGACGACATATGTCATATCGACGTTGCGGCGGACCGCGTGGATGAAATGGCCAGCGCCAATCGAGTAGCCATCTCCGTCGCCGCCGGCGACCATCACTTCGAGGTTCGGATTCGCTAGCTTCGCCCCGATCCCCACGGGAAGGGCGCGACCGTGAACGCCGTGGAGTGCGTAGCTGTGCATATAGGTCCCGATCTTCCCGGAACAGCCGATCCCTGCGACGACGAACGTGTTGTCCGGGTCGTTCCCGGTGTTCGCGAGCGCTTTCATCATCCCGTTCATCGTGCCGAAGTCCCCGCAACCGGGACACCACGTTGGCTGCTTGTCGGATTTGAAGTCAGTGAATCTGATGTCGGTGCTCATCGCCTTACCGTCCTCCTCCGACCGTACGCAAGAAAACGTCCTTCGAGTCGATGCTCGCGGGTGTCGGTCGTTGCGTAATCTGGCTTGGTATCATGCTTTCGAGTTCGTGACTGTCGCAATCTCGACGTCTGTTATTCCCTGTGCTTCGATTTTGGCCTTCACTGCCGGTGGAAGCGTTTCGAGTGTCTCGTCAACTTGTGGATTAATCGGCACGCCGTCAACTTTGATCGCAACCAACTTGCCACGGCGACCGTGTGCAGCGACTTCGAATTCGAACGGTCGGTCACGTTCATCCACACTGTGGACCCAGACTTTCGCGAGCCCGTTTGCACTCTCCCAGTGAACGCTGTTGACGACGGTGAGACTGCCAGCCGGCGGAACGCAAGAGGAGCCGCATGCTGGGCACTGTGCGGAATGTGGACTCTTACCGATATAGGTATACTCTGCCCCGCACCGGTAGCACTGGAGTGAGAGGGTCATAAGTGGTTCCTCAATCACCCCTCACAGGCGCCCCGCTCGTCCGGGATCGACATCGATGGCGTCGACGGGACACACGTCGACACAAAGCATGCAGTCGATACACTGTGTCTCGTTAATCGGGTCGGCTTTGATGTCGCTCTCGGGGTGGCCCGGTGTATCCGTCCACTCGAACACGTCGACGGGACAGTCCTCGAGGCAGGCACCATCGGCCATACAGATATCGAAGTCGACAGCCACGTGTGTCCCGTGGATTCCCTGTTGTTCCGGTTCGTCGACCGGCCCCCAGACTCGGTGCCCCTCGTGTTTCTCAGCGACATCGCGGTTCGCTTCGAAGTGTGGATCGATAGCCATGAGAATTTCTCGATAAGGGTGGCGTAGTCCAAACGAACTACTATCCGAGCGAACCCTCCATCTCGAGCTCGACGAGCCGGTTGAGCTCAACGGCGTACTCGATGGGCAGTTCCTCCGTGATCGGCTCGATGAACCCAGAGACGATCATCTGCTTCGCGTCGTCGTCGTCGAGACCGCGCGACTGGAGGTAGAAGATGTCCTCGTCGCCGATCTTGCCGACGGTCGCCTCGTGGGCGACGTCGACTTTCGACTCGTTGATCTCCATGTACGGCATCGTGTCCGACGTCGACTCGTTGTCGAACATCAGCGCGTCGCACTCCACGGCCGTCGAGGAGTTCTCCGCGCCGTCCGCGATGTGGACGAGCCCGCGGTAGTTGGTGCGGCCGCCGTCCTTCGCGATCGACTTCGACTCGACCGTGGATTTGGTCTCGGGCGCGTTATGATACACCTTCGCGCCGGTGTCGATGTCTTGGCCCTCGCCAGCCATGGCGATAGTGATGTGATTGTCCGAGGCGCCGCGGCCCTTGAGGATCGTCGAGGGGTACAGCATCGTCGCCTTCGAGCCCATCGACCCGGAGATCCACTCCATGCGCCCGCCCTTCTCGGCGATGGCGCGTTTGGTGTTCAGGTTGTACGTGTTCTTCGACCAGTTCTGGACGGTCGAGTACTGGACGTGGGCGTCCTCGTCGACGAAGACTTCGACACCGCCACAGTGAAGATTGAATTTCGAGTACTTCGGCGCAGAACAGCCCTCGATGTAGTGGACTTCAGATCCTTCCTCAGCGATGATGAGCGTGTGCTCGAACTGGCCCATCCCCTCGGAGTTCATCCGGAAGTACGCCTGGACGGGCATGTCGACAGTGGTGTTCTCCGGGACGTAGACGAACGAACCGCCGGACCAGATGGCGCCGTGGAGCGCCGCGAACTTGTTGTCGCTCGGCGGGACGCACTTCGTCATGAAGTGTTCGCGGACGAGCTCCTCGTGCTCCTGGACGGCCTCATCCATATTACAGAAGATGACGCCCTTCTCCTCCCAGCGCTCCTGCATGTTTTGATAGACGACCTCCGATTCGTACTGTGCGCCGACACCAGAGAGCGCGTTCTTTTCGGCTTCCGGGATGCCCAGCTTGTCGAAGGTGTCCTTGATGTCGTCCGGGAGTTCCGTCCAGTCGTCGACGCCCGCCCGCACGTCGACGTCCGGCCGAATGTAGGGGACAATCTCGTCGACGTCGACTTCGCTCAGGTCCGGCTGTCCGGGCCAGTCGGTCGGCATCGGCATCTCCTGGAACTGTTCGAGTGCGCGCAGGCGCCGCTCTAACATCCACTCTGGTTCGTCTTTGTCCTCCGAGATGACGCGGACCGTCTCCTCAGTGAGACCCTTCTCGGTCTGGAAGGCAGACTTCTCCTCCTTCTTGAACTCGAAACGGGCCTCGGTGTTCGTCTCTTTGAGATCGTCTTGTTTTGAACTCATCAAAGTATTCTTCAGAGACTACGAATATAAGTGTGATGCGCTAGAACACTCGTTAGTAACTTATGACGGTTTCTTTAACGAAAATGAATAACTTTGTGTGATTTAATTCGGTTTCTCTACTTGGTAGAATTTAACATGTGGCGAGAGGGCTATTCCGTCGAGACAAGGCTACCGTCACTCGTTAGCAAGAATGACTTGACAGCACTCGATCGCTGCTTCGATGTGGCGGTCGGCGACCACGTCGCCCGTTTCATCAGCCGACTTAAGTAGTGTGGCAACTTGGCGGACCCGTTTCCGTCTGGTTTGCGTGTCAAGATCGTCACTGGTAGCATCGCGGGCGACGGCTTCAGCTTCTCCGAGCCATCGGTTCGTCGCTGGCGGAACTGGGCGATCTGCGGTCGCAGTTAGGTGAGTCGCTAGTGCGTCGACCGCAGCCCGCGGCTCGGTTGGGATGTCGATCTCGTCCGTCATTGTTGGTATGTTAGCGCCCACTCTGAAGAATTGTTGCGCCAAGCCACACGCCAGATGCTTTTGGACGTCTCCAGCCGAGTGCGACCTCTTTTTAGCCTATAGTCAGGGTGTTACAGAGCGGTTGGCATACCTCCCTTTGCTCTCTCGAATTGTTCACTGTAGGGGATTATTCTCCGAGTTTGTCTGTTACCGTCTCGTAGAGTCGGCCTGTCCACGCTGGGAAGACGAGAGCAGCGAGGGTTCCAACGACGACACCAGCAACAATTCCCTGTGTGATATCTTGGAGAACTGTCGTTCCGAGTGCCGCTCCGAACGTCACTCCAACGAGCATTGCGAAGACGACCCGTTCTCCCCCAGTGTCGTCGGAGTTATCAGACATCTGTATCGGATGAATTTTCGAGAGGCAAAAATAACTGGGGCAAGTCTCGTGAGCTAAAACGGCTGTGTGGTTCACAGGAGCGGTGTATCAGGCAATTCCCACTAAACCTAGGGTGTCATAGAAAATCTACCACGACATTTATTTCGCGAATTTACAGCTGAATCAGCCGATAGAATGCGTTTGTGAGTGTACTGCTGAGATTTTTACCAGATTGCGTTGATGTTCGTAACGGCCTGCTGAATACACAGCGCGAATGTGGCACGTCGCAGTGACGAAATCAGGATAGATCGATTCGCTCAGTACACTATCTGAGAATAATTCTTCCGCCTCTTTTTTATTCCACCTGTTTCGTGTTTTCTTGTGGAACACGTGTAGCTGTATAGATCTGATCTGATTTCAGCGTTGGCGATTTCTTTGCCTCTTCTTTCTGTTCCACTTGTCTCGTTTTTTCTCGTGGAACACGTGTACTTGTATAGATTTGATCTGATTTCATCGCTGTCGATCCGCGCTTGTTAGTAGTACACGTGGGAAATGTGAATTACTATCTTCATAGTAAATACTTATAAAAGAGATCAGCACCAGTTGTGAGCCAAATAGTGGTTTCCTACATACGTGCCCTGTATCTCGCACAGGTAGCTGAACCTCTCATTGAACTGGCAGAATTTTCGGCAGTCAATGCGCAGGCACGTTCTATCGGTTGGTTCTGGATTTTAACGGAGAAAATAACGCAGTTCCATTGCTGACTGCATCCTCTGTGTCGCGCATGTAACTTCTGACAAAAGCTGAAGATATGCCAGAGGCGCTGCTGAATACAGCGCACGTGTCTTACACGGATGTGTGCTAAGTCGGGAGGTGGGAGGTCCATCAAACAGGTTGAATCGTTTCTATACACGGGCGCCACAACCCTTCTTATTGAAACTCCCTATGGATATGTATGCAGTTGTATTGGCACCGCCGTACGCTTCAGCCAAGTCCGAATCCGGCGCTTTCGACCGCCTTCACCGCTGCTAAACAGAATAATAGCTGTGTGGTGCCAGTGTTCGTGTTAGATGACGCGATTTTGTCACGGGCCAACGGGTTAGGAGTCGCGTTCATGCTCGGTTCTCTTCATGAACTTCGAGATTGGTACCGAGGCCATGGCGGTGATATCGTGATACAGCACGGAGACCCAACCGACGTCGTAGGTCGTCTTGCGCGGACCATCGGAGTCGAACAAGTCGTGTGGAACAAAGACCATTCACAACTGGCCCGTGCCCGTGACCGTGCGGTTCAGCGTGCTCTCACCCGCACCGGAGTCGCCTACACGTCCGTTCCAAACGAACAGCCGAGCAAAATGAACTCATCTACAACGCTGCCCTCGAACCCAGATGCGTATCTGGCTAACCCACATACACTGGAGATTAAGACCCAAGCGGTGCCACGACTCTCAGACCTTCGTGAAGACGAATACGACTCAGCGCCCCTCACCGCCGGTACTGAATCTGCTCGAAAGCGATTACGAGCCCTATCGAACGGAACAACGTATCGTCGGTGTGACGACACCGGATAGTACGTCACTCAGCATGATACGGCACTCGACTGGGTTCGAACGATTTGGCACCCGTCAGATAACAGCCGATGAGGCGGGTTCTACCAGTCGTATCGATATTTGATATTGTCAACGCGCTTCACGACCAATATCTGGGGAGAGTCCTTCTCCGTTCGCTTATTCAGGTGTGTCAATATCTCTCACACTGACTTCAACCTCTGTATCTCACCGGGATTTCTGACATAATGTAGGTAGGTCAGTACTGTGTGTGGGTATTTGGATCACCTGAATTGACCGATTCGGGGCGGTGCTAACAGCTATGAGAACCGTTGTATGACACCCAGTCAACGGTTTATGTTTCTATCATACCGAGATATCTACCTCTCTACCATCCGTCTTTAGCTAAGAGAGAAACCGCGTGATAGCAGCGGCTTATCGAGGCTTCTTTTCGAGAGGAATGAGGAGGCGGCAAGTGTGCACCAAGACGCCTCCTCATCGAGAATCATGCGTCGGCTCACTACACTGTTTCCCTCCGAGTTCCTCGAAGAGCACGCCGAGGAACTCGGCGTGGTCGAGCGTGAGGGGAAGCTTCAGATTCCTGTTCTCGTGTGGGCGCTCGTGTTCGGCTTCGCCGCAGGCGAGAGCCGAACACTCGCCGGGTTCAGACGCTGCTACAACTCGACAGCTGATGAAACGATCTCTCCCGGTGGCTTCTATCACCGGTTGACACCAACGCTGGCGGAGTACCTCCGCGACCTCGTCGAGCACGGCCTCGACGAGGTCGCTGTTCCTGACACCGTTGACGCTGATATCGACCGATTCAGGGACGTGATGATCGCCGATGGAACGGTATTGCGGTTACACGAGTTCCTTTCTGATGAGTTCCAAGCCCGTCACGAGGAGCAGGCTGGAGCGAAGCTCCACCTGCTCCACAACGCTACTGATGAGACGATTGAACGGATCGACGTAACGGACGAGAAAACGCACGACAGCACGCTGTTCAAGACGGGATCGTGGCTGCAAGAACGGCTCGTTCTGTTCGATCGAGCGTACTTCAAGTACCGCCGCTTCGCGTTGATCGATGAGAACGACGGCTACTTCGTGAGTCGGCTGAAAGAGAACGCGAATCCACTGATAACGGAGGAATTGCGGGAATGGCGCGGCCGCGCCATTCCCTTGGAGGGCAAGCGGATCCACGATGTGGTCGATGATCTCTCGCGGAAGTACATCGACGTAGAGGTCGAAGCGGAGTTCAAGCGGGGCCAGTACGAGGGGACGCGGTCGCTGGATACGAAGCGATTCCGCGTCGTCGGCGTCCGCGACGAGGACGCCGACGACTACCACCTCTACATCACGAATCTGCCGAGAGAGGAGTTTTTCCCGGCGGATTTAGCAACGCTGTATCGGTGTCGGTGGGAGGTAGAAACGCTGTTTCGTGAACTGAAGACGCAGTACGAGTTGGACGAGTTCGACACAAGCGACCCAGATGTAGTGAAAATTCTGCTGTATGCGGCGTTGCTGTCACTGCTGGTGAGTCGTGAGCTGTTGGATCTGGTCACCGAGCAGGCCGATGACGAGATCGTGTTTCCACCGGAACGCTGGGCGGCGACCTTCCGGTCGCACGCCCAGCTCATCCTCCATGAACTCGGTGAGTATCTCGGTTACTCGCCACCGCCGTTGCTGGAGCGGCTGATCGAGGACGCCCAGAAGATTCACCAGCAACGACCGATCTTACAGGAGACGCTCGCTACCGCTACACAACCGAGGTGTGAGTCTTAGCTAAAGACGAATGACCTCTCTACTTTCCCACTTCTCTTCTACTTCATCTACTGATTTCTCGTTGTCAATCACGTCGGCTAAGTCGCGGAGGTACTCTACGATGTCATCGTTGTCTACGTCCCATCGCTGGTCTGAGATAGATTTGAGACTCGTCGCTAGCTCACGGGCTTCATCAGCCGTGTAAGCTGCGTTAGTCTCGCCAATGTCAACGATGACAGCAAACTCGTTGTCGGTGATGCTGAGGTTCAACGACGACACCTCGCCGTCAATAATGCTGCTCGATACCCCGTCCTGAAGATCGGACTCATACATTATGTAGTCGATCTTGTCGGTCCCATTTGAAATCGGGGGATCGTCAGGGTCGGAGCGGTCAACTTTCGACCGAGGGCAGGGTACCACTTTGACCCGAGAGCTCTGTTGAACCCGCAGAAGGCGTGGGACTAGGTCCTTCTGTGTTCGGTTCAGAACCCCAGCCGAGAAGATTCGGAAATAGAATTTTAAGGAAAGCGAGGAGACCGAGATCACTAGCTGGATCGATCCAATTCATCGACGACGAAGAGCGAGATACACGCGCCTTCAGAGATCCTTGTCCCAGTGCTGTCATCGGATTCAACAGAGTAGATTGGGCAGGATATCAATAATGTCTATTCATCTACGAAATTAACATTCGTGATCTCAAACCGTGCTCCACCGTCCGCCCCGTCCGTAACGCGAATCTGCCAGTCGTGAGCATCGACAATCTGTTTGACAATATTCAGCCCGAACCCAGTTCCATTTGCCGACTGCGAGTAGCCGACCTCAAAGACAGCGTTGCGTTCGTCGGTCGGAATGCCTGCCCCATCGTCTTCAACATAGAACCCGTCGGTTAGTTCTCCGACTGTAACTGTCACTTCTGGCCCACCGTGTTCAACCGCGTTTCGAAACAGGTTCTCAAATACCTGCTTGAGACGACTGCTATCTGCCCACACGGTTCGATCGACAGTAGTAATTACGCGTCCCTGCTCCATCTGAACGTTCTCTTGGCACCTGTCAGCTATCATCGCGAGATCAACCGGCTGAGTGTCACTCACCTCTTTATTATCCTGAGCCAGAATGAGAAGATCTTCAATCAGCGCCTCCATCCGCTCTAGTGCTCGGCTGACACTGTCGAGATGGTCGCTGTCACACTCGTCGGCCACCAACTCAAGATGCCCGGTAGCAACGTTTAGCGGGTTCCGAAGATCGTGTGACACAACGCTGGCGAACTCCTCTAGTCTCTGTTGGCGTTCTATCCGCTGAGTAATATCTTGAAACGTGCCGCGCACACCAACGATTTTGCCATCCTCACGCCAAGGCTCGCCACGGGTACGAACCCATCGCACCTCATCGTCAGCTGTGACGATGCGTAACTCCAAGTCGTATGGTTCCCCGTCAGTTAACACTCGCTCGACAGCTTCCTGAATCGTTGTCTGATCTTCGGGATGATAGAACTCGACGGCGTTCTCGACTGTTGGTTCGAAGTCTATGTCGACGCCGTGAATCCGGTAGACTCAGTCGATCACATCGGGT
>NZ_NHNZ01000024.1:0-28003 GCF_002727095.1 Halorubrum sp. C191
CCGAAACGCGGACGACCTGCAGTCCGTCGCTGCCGACAACGGCTTCCAAGACTGGCACACCGAGTACGAAATCGCCGCACATGACGTTGAGTACCTCGTTCATTACCGCGGCTCGTCAGCGAACGCAGCCGCGAACAACGCGCTCAACCGAGTAAGCGGCTACTCTCAGCGGTGGATGGCCGAAACATCCTACTCGACAACGAAGCGCTCGCTCGGCGACGCCGTGCGAGCGCTCGGCTGGTATCGGCAGTTCCGTGAGATCGTCTTGATGTTCGCCATCACCAACATAGAACCACTGTGTGAACCGCTGTAACCGTGACTCAGCACCTATTCAACACAGCAGAAAATTTCTTTTTCCAGCGGACTGAGGGATTATGTACCGGTCCAGATTCTTCTGCCACATCGTAGCGATGAGTAGGGTTGTGTACCCGCACGTTCTGACGAACCATTTTTTTTAATTGAACAACACCACTTATTTGTTACAGGGTATGTGGGCAGCCACTCAATCTAGCTGCAAGATACGCGCGTTATATCTTGCACGGCCATCAGAATATCTGCCTGAATTGGTAGAAACTCCGATCATAAGTTCGCAGGCTCATCCTGACATTTGATTCATCAAGTCTTAGATGAAATCAATCCCATGCGAATAGTTCTATGACACCCTCAATCTTAGGTAACCGAAGATACTGCGATCGGTGAGGTGTTCCTGCGGATCCCACTTCGAACCGAATTAAACGGATCACGTGGTGCTTCCATCGCGGCTACTCCTCGTCGGCTTCCTTGGAGAGTTGTTCCTCCGCTCGATCACAAACCTGCTGTACCTTCTCAAGGGCACAGTCGACATCAATCTCGAACGCGCGAGCGGCATACGTCGGCGACATTAATGCTGTAAGATACGCCACCCGAATATTTTCGTCGGCCCGTACAACAGTTGGCGGGACACCGCGTTCACCAGTGTTTTTCTCATCGAAGCCACCCGTTACCACGTAGATAGCGGCGTACACACGCGCTTTACCGAGGTTTTTGAAAGACTTGATCCTCCGGCCCGGTCGCTCGAAGTGGTACAAGTCTGGGTACATCCGTTCTTCATGGACAATCCGGCAGCCATTCGCATATTCCTCAATTACATTCTCACTCATTGCTACTGCCCGACTTCACGACTATGAGGCTCTCCATCCATGGTATCTATTTCGGTCATCTCTTCGTGGGTTGTGATTTACGAGGGTAAAGTTAAAATGCCGACTATGTTACATATTAGATGATGTCATTAGAAAGTGC
This sequence comes from Halorubrum sp. C191, assembly GCF_002727095.1. NCBI lineage: Archaea > Methanobacteriati > Methanobacteriota > Halobacteria > Halobacteriales > Haloferacaceae > Halorubrum > Halorubrum sp. C191. The sequence continues at coordinate 1,279 of NZ_NHNZ01000024.1, forward strand.
TGTTGACATAGGAAATAAAGTACCAGATGCACTATTTGACTACGGTATTCAAATTGGATACTGGTTGTTATTTCTGCCACTTTTGGCACTGTACCCGTTGTACTACGCGGTTGTAAAAGTAGATGGGAATAGAGATATCGAGGAGAAAATGGAGGAATCACCGTTCCATAATGTAATCGGCTTCTCATCTGGCAAATCACTATCTCTTCCAATAATTAGTGCTGGTGTAGCTGTGTGTGTACTATTCGGAATTGCCGATGGTCCAGAGATTGCGCGTGGACAGTTTGTCCAGCCGACTATACTCTCTCTCGTAATTGGATATATCGGGTTGACAGCCACAGGAGTCCTCTCTGGAATGTTTTTCACTTTCTCGACGAGAGATCAATTAGAAAGAGATCTGTTGAAGCGTATCGGCCTATCTATCGGTGTCGGGGTATTTTTAGGTACTATTTTTTCCATAATTTATATCTGGAGGTTCAATGTCCCAATTGAACCAAGGGCGCTCTCCAGACCGTTCCTCATCCCGCTTGTCGCGACAGTGTACGGCGGAGGTGTAACGAACGGTTATATTGTCAAGAAACAAGAAATTGAGCAAATAAAAAAGAAAAAAGGGAACGTCTCAGACACCAATGACCATACGGAAACGAAATCCTACAAGGGTACGGATATTAAGGATTCCAAGGGCGAAAACCTTCTTGAGAACTTCACGGATTCGAAATGGACGGTTCCGGATGAACTCCCTAGTTCAGCGACCATCAAGAACACGCGAAAACTGAAGCCATTGAGAGATATCGTTCGAGGACTTTGGGTTGAGGTATCCCATTACAAAAAAACGGTTCCCGAGACTAAGTTCTCAACTGAGAAACAAAAACTGCGATCAGACTACAACCGACGCAAAGACATCGCTCCTGACGGGTTTAAATCGAAAATATATAACTTCTACAAGTCAGGGTCGAAGGACACCTACTCATGTGAAAAGTGTAGTGGGCGAGGTGAGTTGGATTGCTCGAGTTGTAATCGCAGAGGAACAGTCAAGTGCGGAAGCTGCAACGGGTCGGGACAGACACAATGCCGGAAGTGTAGAGGTAACGGGAAAATTACTGTTGATGACACCTGTGGCGTGTGCCGGGGATCTGGTGAGACTTCGGATGGTTGGGAGTGTAATAATTGCGGGGGATACGGGACTATTGAGCGAACGAAGAGCTGCCCTAACTGCAAGAGAGGGAAAGTGAGTTGTTCTTCATGTAGTGGCGAAGGTGAAAAAACCTGTAACAGTTGTGGTGGAAGGGGAACGCATAACTGTAGAAAATGTGATGCCTGTGGACGGTTGGTTGATTTCAAGTATGTCGAGCGAAGTTATTCCCCTGACAAAGAAGTTTCCTACCGAGCTAAGTCCGTTCCAGAGAGCCTATTGACGGATGCCTCAGGTACACGCAAGAGCATCGAGACCGATAATAACCCGACTCAGAGCGGTCTTTATCGACGCCAAAAAGAAACGAAAGAAATTCCAGTGGTGGTCACCACGTATGATTACCACGGCGACAAATGGGAGTTGTTTGATGTCGAAGGGTCGATTAAGGCTCGAGATTTCCCGAGAGACTACCAGCGGCAGTTCCGCGTTGTACTGGGTAGTCTATTCATATCATCTATTACATATGTGTACTTGGTCCATTTCAGCCTTTGAGTGCAATCTAATATCACCGCAACGAAGATACTCGCCCCCGCTCTGTTGTTAATGCTGGTGCGAACCACGACATTTCGCCGGACGGCGTGACACACCTCGAAGGGTAGATATATTACAGGACGGAAGTTTCCCCAGCCCCCCAAGCCCTCGCTCGGTATGCGAATACCGCAGTTCGGTGTGACGACTACTTCAGGGAGATCGTCGACCAAACGGTTAACAGCCGTGGCTTCGTCATCCAGCACATGATTGAATTGCTCGATCTGATCGACTGGACGTTTGATGCTGGAGCTCTGCTCGTGAGTCTCTTGATTGCGAAGATGGTTCTCGATTTGTCATACCGTGAGATAGTGACTGCTACCGCCTGCTTTGGCGTCTACGCTCTTCACGAAATATGGGAATCCGGGATGATTTTCTCTGGATCTCATCGAGAAGTAGAGTTATGGATCCTCCGTTTCCTTGGCGGGTGATCCTCTACCCTTCACAGTAAGCTGGCTCTGTCACTGGAATCACCGGGTGATGGTACGCAACGGTTTGCCGTGGTTGTCACACGTCGTCATGTGCTTCGTCAGCTAATTCGCCTCCTCAAAATCTATTTTCTCCCTTGCCGACCCGTTTTAAGTTAAGAACGAAGCGAGACGAGATTTAGTGCCTATGTAGAAAACCGCTAGCCTCACTAAGTGTACCGAGTGGATTGAGTTGGATTTTGTGGAGCGAGAGCGGACACTCCGCGAGATTATTGAAGAGGGTATTCGCCACCACCTGGCTGGGTTATCACTTTCGGATACAGTTATTCTTCTTGAGGAATTGGGTGTCCAACGGAGTTGTGTTGCTGTTCACAACTGGGTACAAAAGCCGATCTACAGCCAGCTGACAGTAAGAGCGCGGGTCGTGTTGCGGTCGATCAGAAAGTGATCCGGATCAACGACGAGCAGCACTGGCTGTACGCTGCTGTCGATCCACAGACGAACAGAATCCTTCACTCACGGCTGTTTCCGACGTATACGATCCCGATCGCACGAGAATTTCTCACTGAATTAGCTGAGAAACACGATGTCGAAGACGCGCTGTTTCTCGTCGATGACGCAGACGATCTGACCGGTGGACTTCGCTGCGAAAACTACAGCTATCGCGTCAAACAACATGGTCTCAGAAATTCTGTCGACCGTGTTTTTAGAGAAGTGGAACGACGAACTTCTTCATTTTCAAACTGTTTCAGCCACGTCGATCCACCGACCGCGGAAACGTGGTTACAAGCTCACGCCGTCTGGTGGAACCATGCTTAAGTTAACACGGCGACTCGGACGGTGGAAACGACATTATCAATAGTAGAACTGCTCTACTTCCCTCTCGACTTCCGTCTCTTCGTCTGTTTCAACAATTGGTAGCAAGGTACCGTCGGTACTGTTGTCCAGCCGTTCGAGAATTGTGTCTCGGAGTTCGTCGGACGCACCCTCGAAGGCCCAGTCGGTAGCCTGCTCATAGATTCTCTCGGACCCCTGCCCGCCCTCGGTGCGTGACCGAGCACCGACACCGGTGACGACGCCAAGGACTCGCTGTTCGTCGTTAAGATACTGCTCTAGGAGTTTTTGATACCGATAGAGATACCTGCGGGATTCAGGGAGAGAGTCCTGAGAGTTCTTTGTAGAATCGGTAGCCGTCGACGTGATGGCACCGTCAGCTGGGAACAAGAGGACGAGCACGTCAGCCGCCACCAGCGCAGTCGCCAGTTCAATAGAGACATGTGAGCCGGTCCGGCGCGTGCCGCTCTCTGGGAGATGGCTAGGTCCATGTAATTGTTCGACATCTCTCAGTTTTTTGAATACTTTTTCACCGATAATGTTCTTCTCGGCGATGGGCGTCCACACAGTCAGATCATCCGTTCTAAACCTCACAGGCTCGACGCCGGACCTAGCGTCGGAAGAATCATACCCATGTATAACCTTACTGAGCGTCTCGTTCGGGTCGGGGTTGATACCCCGATCCGTCAAAAAGTGGTTAAACAGTAACGCCACGTGAGATAGTGGATCACTTTCCTCTGGCCCGACGATTAGTACTTCGACATTCGGTGTTTGAATTAAGTCGATAAGCGACCTGAGTCCACTCGGTACAACTAAAACAACTCGAGACGCAACCGCTACCAGTGCGCCGACAATGAGTATATAGTGGAGTGCGAGCCAGGCTTGGCTCACAAGAACACCAACGCTGATGAGGAAAGTCAGGCCGAGGACAGCTGCGAACAGCCCGAACCCAAAGCGGGAGAAACCAACAAACTGTATACTCCTCCGGTAATATGATCGATCGTATATTTTTAATCCGCTACTCCTGATGCTATCGGTGTCAAAGACACGATCAATCGCACTGTCGCCGTTTTTGGTTGTTTCTATGGCGGGGTGATCCCGAATTTCTCGGAGTTCGAATAACAAGTCCTTTGCTGTCTGCTTGGCAGCGTCGCTCGCCGGTGAGTCAGTGGTCGAACCAAACTTAGCTCCGAACCAGTCTAGTATTGTGTTCCTTACGAGTATAGTCCGGCGGAAACCGAGTCCAAAAAGTAAAATAATTGCCGTACACGGGCCAAGAATTACCCAACTCGGGACTGTGATTCCGACGCTGACTCCAGAAATAAACCATGACGAGACACTAACAGATGAACTCAACGCCTCAACGATACGCTCAATATAGTCGAGATAGACGGCGAGTAAAACCGCTAGAACGACACCGGCCACACTACCGCCAAGCATGGCGGCTGTCCCGAGTCTCGACTCACGGGTCGCCTTTCGCTCTGGTGTATCAATCCGAACGCCAAGATCCTCGATATTCGGAACACTTGGGTCTGGGAACCGATCCTCGAATGCTTTGGCGAGGTCAGTCGCTCGAGCGCCATCCTCCTGGATGAATTTCGCCAGTCTATTGTTTGCCTTGCGGATACGATGGCTCAAGTCCGCCCGCTGGAGCCAGTCTAGCGTTCCGCGAGTCGGTGCTCCCGGCTCGTCTGTATCACCCGGAATGACGACAACATCACTCGGCGGGTGACTCGATTCATGCCCGGACGAACTGATCGTGAGTTTGATGTTGTCGACCTGTTCGATCAAACGCTTACACACTCGGAGTGCTGACGCGTAATCAGGGGCGCCCAATTGAATCGGACCATCGGGATAGTTCTCGTTCTGGCCAACATTACTGGGCGGATTCCCGTCTGAACCGCCAGAAGAATCCTTATCGATCATCCGCAGCAACATTCCCTCGTCAACAGACAACTCGACCGGCTGGAGAGTCGTGAGGTTGGTATAGATGGAGTTGGCGTCTCGGTCGGACTCCGACGTTTGCCACCCCTGACTATCGAACGTAGATTCGACTCTCTCTTTGAGCGCCCTCAGCAGGTCCTGTTCGGTTCCGTCGCCGTAGTAAACGGCGTAGAACTGGTTAGAGATCAGATGGCTACCCGTTCCAGTATTGACCCGACCTTTGAAGTAGGAAACAACATGGTTTCTAGCGCCGTCGTAGTGAAAACGGAAGTTGCTCTGGTAGAGATCACGGGTACGACGGCTGTAATCGTCTGGCTCTTGTGGCTGCCTGTCAAGCGGATACGTAATGTCGCCGCTGTTGTTGAGTACGTAGAATGTCATCTATCGACCCATACGCTTGAGCAAGTATTGGAGTCCACGGAGTGGATAATAATCGTCATCCCAGTCTAGATTCGGCTTGAATTCGCCGTTGTCCGTCACGGGGTCCGATGGATCCGGCTCGAAATACACCGGATAGAAATGCCGCTTATCTCTAGAGCGTGAATGACTCATGAAGTCAACCATATCTCGCTGGTTCTTGTCTTCGACTTGCCCGAAGATGTGCTTACAGAACGCGTCCCAGTTCTGGTTCCCCTTTGGGTCTCGATGGTTATGATCGTCGTCATACTTGTACGTCTCGAGAAAAATATCGGACATGGTAACGACGAAAAACAGATCGGTATCGTCGTACGTGTTGAGTAAGCGCTTGTATACTTGAAAGTATCCTGTCCCGAAAACGTTGTGGGCCGCCGTATCTCGGTTTCGGAGTCGGGCGGCAATGGATCCGGAGTCAAGGTGGTCTGGGAGCTGGCTGTCCGAAAGATGATCGCCGAACTCATCGCTGGGTAGGATGGTGGCAACAGCGTCGTACTCGGCAACCAACGCAGATAGGAGTGATGGAATGTCATCCGAGTCGATATTGCCATTTTCATTAAGTTCGACTAGCTTTTCGAAGTCAGGAGCTTCATCTGGATCCACTCCTTTGTCCTCATCTTCTGCCCACTTCTTGTTGAATGATCCCCAAGGATCCTCAACGGCGATATTCTTGAGATGTTCGCCCGCGTAGTCAACAGTTCTAACTCGGAGTCGCCGCCGTGGGAGGATTCCGTGTTCAAATTTGAAACTAAAGAACGAAAACTGATCCTCGTCGTTCGCTTCCAAGAGCGGATTATCAAAGTTTCCTTGGCGGAACACCTCGACGTATTCCTGAAGTGGTTCGTTAATGTCCGGATCTTCGAAACCGGTATCGATCACCGACCGCTCTTGTAGACAATATCCAGAACCACCCATCAGCCACGTCTTGCCCGCCCGATCGGGACCGAGGATGAGGACCTCCTTCTCCATTTCGTACTTCGTAAACTCCCGAAGTACACCGAGGAGTCCACCTAGCCCTATTAGATACACAATGCCGGCGATAGGAGAAGTGGGAAACGTCTGGCCGAATCCCCCGATAGCTATTGGCAGAATTGGCTCCGGGAACGTCGCGGGTACTTCGATACCGGCTACGATCGACGGGTTGCTCTGCGTGTAGATGATCGGCGATTCGTAGTTAATTACGGCCTCAAAGATACCGACAAAACCGAAGACGGCCACAACAGTAATGAGCCGCTGGAACCCCTTCCGCATCTCGGCTTTCCCCGACGAGATCTGTCCATCGAGTACTCCCCCCCACAAGAGTCCGACCACGAACATCAGGAATCCAACACCGATAGTCGGGAGAGTCATCGCAAGTCGCATCCGGTCGAAAAAAACGGAGACGCCGAGCATCGTCACCAACCCCGTTCCGAGGAGGAGAAGTCCCTGAAGGCGTTTGTAAGCATCGAAAAGGAAGATGGAAACGAGGCCGAACAGAAACCCGAGCGGCGCCGCAAAGGCTGGGCCGGGTGGTCCCGGAATCGTGTGTTTGAGGGCGGTCATCGTATGCCATGTAATTCCCCTTTGCTCCCAACCGACTGCCCAAGCAATCGTCACAATGGCCGTACAAATGACGATAGCAATTAGCTGCCACACCAGCGTCTTCAGTTCGTCCCGGTGATAGAGAATTAGCTGCCGGAACCAGACGCGGATGGCGCCTATAACGAGTTTAACATCTTCTGACAGGTCTCCACCGTTTACAGACATTTGGCAATCATCCCTCATGTGGGAATAGTAATAAAACCTCACACGACCGCGTCGAATCGAGATTATGGATGGCCTTACTTCATGATATCAGATACATTTTTCTCGGAACGGTCCGCATTACCGATCGAGTTCGCGTCGCAGAGTTCCGATGCCATCGATCAAGGGTCCAGTGTCGCTATCATCGTCGTCATTCGTCCAGCTCACCGGGACGACAGTATACTCGTCACTGATACCGAGCAGTTGGCCGCGGATAAACCGGGCAAATCCGTCATCCACCATCGAAGATGCTCCCGCAAGATCGAGGATTTCGTGCGAATCGGTCACCACGATGAGGTGCTTTCGGGAGCTGCCAACCTTTTCACAGAGGTCGGTAAAGCGGTCAAGTTCACCGGGGGGCGAGAGCGTACCAAGTGTTGGATTGTCATTGTATCCTTCAAAATCCTTGATGCTCAGGACGAACAGCAGAGTGTCGGCGTTTCCGACCATGTCGACCAGCAGGCCAGTATTTGGGAAGAGCTTTTGTTTGAGCCCACCGGGAAAGAAATTATCGGCCACAAACAGTAAGAAGCGGTGAAGCAGTCCCGGTCGATCCGCGTGCTCGGCGATGCGGTCGATAGTCTTGGAACCGATGTTGCCCATCTCGATGGGTGATGCCGAGACGTACGACCAGCGGGGCGCGTTCGGCGGGACGTACTTAATTTCAAAATGACCGTCGCCATCGAGAGTTTCGACGACATGGTCCGGGCGTTCACTCTCTCTGAGTGGTCGCTTAGCATTCTTGAGTTTTCTCCCTCGTGGACCAGACGTAGCGTCGTACTGGTTCTGGGTAAAGTCGAGGAGACCTGCCATCACTGCGAGACCGAGAGCTTTTGACGTGCTGAGAACCGCGACTTGGCGGTAGTCACTGTAAAGGAGGAACCATCCAAACAGCGCTACGAACCCAAGCGTCGAGAGAAAATCGATAGCTGTCCCAACGGGAGACAGCGGCGACGGGAGAAGCGTGTCGCCCACAACAGGAACCCGATTGACCGCAAACAAGTGAACGTCGAGAAATGCCACCACACACAGAGTTGAGGCGGTCAAAAAGAGACCGAGGGCGGCCATCGGAAACTCCCACCGGCGTTCTCCACGGAGGAGTTGTGGGGCAGCTCCAGTCACGATACCTAAAAGGAAGCCGCCAATCGGTGCGTACCAAAACGAGAGCCACGCAACCTCCGCTCGCCAACGGTTTTCGACGACAACGAGCCACACAATGAGGAGGAGGTATGCGACGCCGGCAAATCCTCGTTGGAGCTTCTTTGTTTGGTCGAAGGCGAACAGTAACATCCACGCCGTCACCAGACCGAACGGGACGAGGACGGCAAAATCGATGTTGACGCCAGCTGTCAACTGCTCGACGAGCCCCCGGCCGACACCGTTGGCATCCCAAGCTAGGTTCCACAGATCACCCACGCGGAGCGCAAGGAGGCAGATGACAACCAGTGCGCCACCCAGTTTCAGGAACGCCCGCTGGCGATCGGTGAGGGGTCCCCCCGGTTCGGGTGCACCACCACCCGGGGCAGCTGCACCTCTTGTGTCGCTCAGGAACGAATCATACATCACTCGATATCGACAGTAGACGGGTAGCCGACCACTTCGTAGTAGTCCTGAAGGAGTGTGTCCACGACTCCTCTCTCGTTTTTCGACTGGTTCTCAGCTTGGTCAAGCAACACTGAAGTCCCGTCGGTGGCGAAATTCAGGATGTTGCGCCGGTAACAGAAGCCACCATCAGAAACCGGCGGGAAGAACTGCCCCTCCTCGTGATACGTCACGCCATCCAGCCCGTAATTGTGGTTCTTAACGATACTTGGAACAGAGTCCTGATGGTTGTGCCGGTTGTCATTAGGGACTACATCCGTACCTCGGGTGTACGCGTCACGGCATTCGTCGGTGAAAATCGAGAGGTTGTCGAGGAAGACGCCAGTCAAGAACGTCGTCATAACTACGTCATAGGAGTCCGCGAATGCACCCCGACCGATCAACATATCCTCTTTTTTCATCACCCGCTTGTCAAGCAGGTCATTAGTGATCGAGGGTATGTCTGCGGTCTCATCGTCCCGAAACCCGTCGAACAGTGTACTCATAAACGTCGTTCCCAAACGGAACCCCTCGTAAGTGGTCTGTGCAGTCTCATTGTCGGAAATATGGACCTCGTTGATCGGTAAATGCTCACCGCCGAGTCCAGGGACAATCTTGTCCAAATTGGAGAGGAGTTGCTCTTTTTCCTTGTCGTCTTGATCCTTCTCATTTTGATCGTCCCACAGAGGAGTTTCCCCAAGGTGAGTCGTGTTTCCGAGCTTCCCTCGGGAATGCGGTTCTGCGTCTTCTTTGAACGGCCCAGAGTGGCCGCCCTCCTCGAATGTCGCGATCGAGTGAATACTATCCACATTGTCGACTGCCCGCGTGTACCCTCCTCCCTTCTGGGTGACGATCGTCTTCAACTGCTGGTAAGTCTCAAGCTCTGATTCAACTACCTCTAATTCCTTTTCTAGTGTCTCTTTCCGATCCTTGAATGGCTTCACGAGGATATTTGACAGGAGTTCCTCGACCGCGTCCTCGCGAAGCGTCCGGATCAGATCATCGAAGCTTCTGGCGTTCTCAACTGTGTCTTGTTTATTGGTGTCTAAGTGGTTGAGTACGAGATCCACGTTGACGCCGGCTGCCTCGAAATTAAAGTTCTCGAGAATCATCTCGGCGTCCGGGTCGTCCGCCGACAAGAAGTCCTGCGGATTCCGTGCCGCTTTTGCTTCACTGACAATCCGCTCAGTCGCTCGCTCGACCTCATCCAGCAGATTAGATTCACGTGCTTCGAGACTCTCACTGCGGTTGTCAATATATCCAGTCTCGACTGTGATGTCCCAGTCATCGGACCACTCTGGCATCCGGATGAGTTGGTTGTCGATGTCGTCTGTGAGGCCTCTATAATCCGACTTTAATCCGCCGATAGTGCCTCGGTTCAAAAGACTCAGAATTTTTTCGCTGAGGGTCCCTGCTTGCTTCCTCGCTTGGAGGCGTTTCTGTTTCGCCTTTTTGACATTCTTGACCGTGCTCTCGATATGCTTGTCGTTGACTGTGTCACACCCTTCATCAGCAAGCAGATCGTTCAGATCAGAGTAACTGTCGAACTCCGTACCGGAGATGTGGATGTTGTCCGCCTCGTTGGCATCCTCGAGGCCGTTGATCTCCTTCTTGATCGCCTTTTTCAACTCCTTTAGGTAGTCATCGATCTCCAACTTCTGATCGAAGAGATCGTAGATGTCCTCAAGCGGGTCTTCTACTGCGTCTTTCCAGCTACTCTTGAACTCGTTGACCTTGGCTTCACCGTCGTCAATGAGCGTCTCAAGTGCGTTAAGTTCTCCCTCGATCGTCGACACTTCATCCTCAAGATCAGTTATTTCGGTTTCGATTTCAGCTAAGTCACCGTAGTCGTTCAGACTGATGGCATGGTTGATGTCAGTGGCGACACGGCTGTTCGTCTCACCGTCGCTTTTCAGAGCCTCCTTCGCTTTTATTACCCCGGCACGACGTGCAACGAGTTCGAACTCGCGGATAACGACATCAGTAACGAACTCGCGCTCGTCAGCGGCCCACTCGCCGTCACTAGGTTGGTAGTCTTCGACGTTGTCGACCGAGCGGGCCAGTAAGGGAACAAAGGTACGCGCGATCGCCGCTTCCTTGTCCTGTTCATCTTCCCAAGTAGCCCTGTTTTCAGCGGTGTTTTCGACACGCTCGAACGCAGCCGAGAGCTGTTTCACAGAACGGAACTCCATCTCCTCAATGAAGTCCTGGTCAATTAACTGCTTGACATTTTGGAGCCGCGTGAGGAGATCAGTAGCGTCCCGGTTCGGAAGCCGGACAGAGGAATTACCATCCGTTGTGTGTAGCTCCTCAGCCGCATTGGGGTTGTTGTCGCAGAGGTAGGATTTTATTTTGTCGTACAGTTCCTCTTCGGCGCCGAGCGCGTCCTTTTTGTTGTCAAAGTAATTATTGAAGTTCTCCTTGGTACGGTCGAAATCCTCTTTCAAATAATGGAGATATCGGGAACTCGCAATAGTGAATGGGGCGTACTTCGGTGGCCCAACATCGGGTTCTGTTTCGTCGAGTTTTTCGTACGTGTTCGATTGCGAATCGGAGGTATTGTAGTAGGAAGTGATTGTGTAAGTGGCTGCCTTGTCGAAGATGTCATCATCAACGGCCGGATCGTAGGGAAGGAGGAGGATGTTTCGGAAGTAGTTTTGGCTCGAGAGGGCGAGGTACTCAAGTTCTGAAAGGGTAGCGTACGCGTTTGCGAGGACGTTGTTGTCGTCGCGGCCGGACGGAGTCGGGAGAACACCGAATAGCGTTACAGTTGCACCAGCGTCTTTGATACGTTTGGCGAGATCAAGAAAGAGCCCAGATCCTGTCCCGCCACCAAGGCCAACAACCATAGCCGCGTGTGCATCATTTTGTCCTTCAACGCTCCGCTCCACTTCATTAAGCGGGTCACTCTCCCACTCACAGATCCGACTAATCGCCTTTGTGAGCCCTCGTTTTCGGTCGACACCACCGCGTTTCAACCCGTCAAGAGGACTGAGAATGTCGTTATTGTCCTGCTGGAGCCACCACGCCTTTAGCCCTAATTCCGTCGCCAATTCTTGAATTGTTGAACTACTTGTCACCTCATCCGGTGTGAGATACCGCTCGTGTGTGCCTTCTACAATGTTGATTGTGGTGGCGTCGACTTTCGACGTCCGGATGATGTCGTATTCGCCCGTGATTCGGCTGACACGCTGGTTGACGGTGTCCTCGATACCGTTTGGGAGTGTCGACTTGTCACTATCGATGAAAAACGCGTGGAGGGGATTTCGATCCGTGTCAGCTGCGTCGTCACGAGGATCATCCCGAAGCACTTCCTCTAGAATCCAGTCCTGCTTCATGAATGTCTCTCCGACCTCGATCCCTCCCTTTCCCAAGCAGATTAGATGGTCCGGAACTCGGTAGCGTGCCATTAAGTCGACAAATACTTAGATCGCACATTAACCTTTTTGTCCAAAATAATATCTATTAGCCAAAGTGTTAAACCATTGGGAAGGAATGAAGCCTATGCTCGACTGGCGAATACAAAATCGATTCACGAGTGTACATGAGCGAACACGACTATGAAGGAAAGCGGGTTAGTGTGGGGTCGGACGAGAAAACACTAGGGGAAGCACTGGGATCGGGTGCTGAAGGCGCGGTTCACCGTGTCGAGAACGCGTCATCGGAGGTGGTGAAATTATTCAAACCAGAGATACGCGATGATAAGGCTGACAAGGTGCGGGCGATGATCGCCCGGCCACCTACCGACCCATCGTATCGCCATCAGAACAAGCGATCCATCGTCTGGCCAACCGCAGTAGCTGAGGATCCAAGGACTGGTGAGTTCCTCGGCTATCTAATGCCGCATAAAAACCTCGATCAGCAAAAAAATGCCCAACGCTACGCGCGAGAAAACCTGAAGTGGGACTCCAGCAGTCCTGACGAGCGCTACCGGACTGCGCTCAATCTGGCGCGGATGTTCAAAGCGATTCATCAGCAAAATCACGCACTTGGCGACTTAAATCACCAGAACATCCTTATCGAGGAGGGTGGCTTTGTCTCTCTGATCGACTGTGACGCCTTCCACATTAAGGGCAAGGAGAGAGTGTACCCGGATGACACTGTCTTCCCACGCTACACGCCACCAGAGGGACGAGGAAAAACGCTGTCAAGGGTACGCAAAAGCGACCGATTCGGTCTTGGTGTCCATATTTTCCAGCTGCTGATGGAGGGCTTCCATCCATATCAGGCTCAAGGATCTGAGGCCGAGAGCGGATCGCTCGGCGACATGATCGACGGAAACGAGTTCCCCTACGGGAATCCCGAACCTGGAAAGCTGGAGCCGCACAGTATGGCACCGGACTACCAGAAACTTTCGCCCGAAATTAGGGATCTGTTCTCGAAGTGTTTCGGTGCGGGCGGGAAGAAGCAGGGTTGGCGACCGTCGGCCAAGGATTGGACTGACAGGCTCGAAGAGGTCACCGGTCTCTCGAAGACGACCGGCGACGAGACCGACGATGTCGGAAACATATTCCGTTCCGGGAATGGGGGGGGTGTGACTGACACTGGCTCCGGAAGTGGTGGTAATGGTCGCGGAGACGATGAAAGCGACACTGACGACAATTCTGAGGCTGTTGATGATATATTCTACTCCGGAAACGAAAGCGATGGGAGTAGCACTGATGACGAATCGACGACTACCGTGAGTACCGAGGACGACGATGTCGACGATATATTTCGAAGTGGATAATGGCGCCGAATCAATGCGGAGGAAACTATAGTAGCGTTATTCGGCGGCTATGAGTTAATCATGTGCTGCCTGTCGTTCTTCATGTCATATTTATTATGCTCGGTGGATTAAAGTTGACACACTCGAATCACTTCTGATGAGTTATGAGTGCAGAAGAAGAGGAAGACGGTCTCGGTCCAGTTGATCCGACGCTCGAACGGACGCCCACCGTACTGATCTTAGACACCTCCTACTCGATGACCCATGAAACGAACGGAGAGTCGAGGATAGATCAGTTGAACGAGGGACTAGAGTTCTTCAAAGACGAAATCGCTGAACACGACCACGCGAAAACACGCGTTGACATCGCGCTGGCGACGTTTGGCGGCGACGTAACCGTCGAACAAGATTTCACGACGTTTGAAGATTGGGACCCGCCGAAACTAGATGCGGGCGGTGGGACTCCGATGGGGGAGGCAATTGAGACAGCGGTGAAACTTGACGAGGAGCGTAAAGAGGAGTACCGAAATAACGGAATCAGCTATAATCGACCGATCATCTGGCTTCTCACCGACGGGGGGCCGACCGATATGGATGAAGGCGATCAGACGTGGAACCGCGTCCAAGATATGCTTGAGCAGGGAACCGACGAGAGTCACTTCCTCTTCTTCGCGATGGGCATCGGCGACGAAGCGAATATGGACGTACTCAACGAGTTGGTTTCGGTGACCGACGAAGACGCAATCGAACTGGAGGAGGGGAAGTTTATGGAAGTCTTCCGAATTGCCTCCAATAGCCTCCAGAAGCAGTCTGAACCGGGAGACGAGGAGATATCACCGCAAGTCAACGCGGATAGTAGCTGAGCGTAGATGTACGACGAGAGCTCCGAGATGGGGAGATTAGTCGGCTGTGCCGTCAAAGGGCCGAAACATGAGAAAAATGACAAGCCCTGTCAGGACGCATGGGACGGGAGTCGGCTCTCCGACGAGCGATTCGTCGTCGCCGTCGGTGACGGTCTCGGGAGCGCATCCCTCTCCCACAAGGGGTCAAAACTCGCCACGCAAGTCGCAGTGGAGCGACTCGAAGCATACGTCTCCGGAGTCGAGCGTATCGAGCGAGAGGCGAGTCGAGAAGCGTTACAGGAAGCGGTAACTGGGGCAAGAAATGCCGTCTTCCAGCGGGCAGACGATATCAATGAGCCGGCCACGGAACTCAATACAACGCTGCTTGTCGTCGCAGCTGGCCCGTCCGGGGTCGCATCAGCCGTAGTTGGGGATGGCGGCATCGTAGGTCGTATCGGCGGCGAAAATGAACTTCTCGTGCCCCGAGAAATGAAAGTCGTCGACACTGAGTATTCGAACGTAACAGTCCCACTCCTACACGACGAGTGGGAAGAAAGCTATCGATTCGGATACGAACCGGACTGTGACGAGGTCGCTATCTTCTCCGACGGCATCGACGAGTTCACTTGGGATGGGTTGGAATCGGTCAAAGACGATTTCTTCGACCAAATATTCGACCTCGTCCGGTCCTCTACGGACCTAGAAAAGACGACCGAGCAGATTTACGAGTACCTAGACAACGAACATCACCGCAAATACTCCGGAGACGACAAGACGCTAGCCGTCGGATCCCTTCCCCGTAGCTCCGAGACGGGTGCCGCCGAATCAGACCGAAATGGGGAGGCCGAAGGAGAGACAGCCGACGATATTGAAGAAGCACCGACTGAAAACAATACTGAATCTACACCCGACAACGACGCTGAAGAGGCATCGACAGACGACGAAACCGAACCCGTGTCCGCCGGCGACGACGGGCACGCATCGCGGTCCGCAGAGGACTTCGGGGGGAAAACAGTCACAACGGAATCCGGACAAGTCACTCTAGGCAAGACAGTCGTCAAAGACGAGGAGGGCTGTCTCTATCGCATCAAGGGGGGAGAGACCGACATAGATGCGGTGAAAATTCTCCCGCCGGCGCACCGAGAGCAAGTCGGTGTAAAGATTCGGTCGATGGCATCAAACACGCTAGAAACGAACGAACCGACGTTAGCGTGGCCAGAGGAGGTGATCGAAACCGGGGCTGGTGGAAACGCAGTCCTAGGATATCGAACGTCGTTTCCAGGAAACGACCGTAGGAACGCGCTAGAACACGCACGGGCCGATCGACGGGAAGACGACTCGACTGACAGCTTACTCGGCGGTATCCTAGCGGCCGTCGGCTTCGACGACGGGCGCGAGGAGAGAGAACCGTATGAATCGGCACTCGGCTTGGCGACGGCAGTCAACCATCTCCACCAGCAGGGACACGCTGTCGGAGATCTCCACCACGAACACGTCTTTATCGACGGGAATAGGGTATTTTTGACTGGCTGTGACGCGTATCACGTTGATCTGGGCGGGGAGACATACGATGGGACACTTCCGTCGCCCCGATACGCCCCGCCAGAGGACATAGATACGGATTTGACATCTGTCCAGCGTGCGGATCGATTCAGTCTCAGTATCCATATCTTTCAGTTTCTGATGGAGGGAACACATCCCTATCAGGCACGAGGGTCCGCGGCGATTGACGGCGGCTTCGAGACGTTGATTCGCGAGAATCCATTCCCCTATCGTGAATCACATTCAGAGGTGATGGAACCACCGAGCGGGGCGCCGAAATACGTTAATCTACCGTCAGAGCTCCGTCTGCAGTTCGAACGCTGCTTCGTCGAAGGCAAAACCCACCCACGGCTCCGGCCGACGGCGCGAGAGTGGGTCGAGACGCTGGAGGCGGTAATAGACGATCCTCGCTGAATCGTCGACAGCTGCCGGAGGGATGTAGAGGCTCAGTCGACCCAGTCCGTGTCCCAGAGGAGATAATACCCGCCTGCTCATTGTGGCAGACTAAAACAGTCGTCGCCCAAGAAAGATGAATACAGAAAATCTCAAGGACGAAGTCGTTCGCGGACCATCCGGTGAGGAACGAGTCGGAGAACAGATTGGTACAGGTGGGGAGGGGACTGTGTACCATCTACAGGACACGCCGTCAGAGGTGGTGAAGATATTTGAGCGGGAGAAGTGTGACGAGAAGGCCGACAAAGTACGGGCGATGATCGCCCGTCCGCCCATCGATCCAACGTACAAACACAGGAACAGACGGTCAATGATCTGGCCGACAGCCGTCATTGAGGACCCAAGAACGGGGGATTTCCTGGGTTATCAGATGCCGTACAAGGATCTCGACAAGCAAGAAAACGCCCAGCGGTATGCTCGTGAAAATTTGTTGTGGGACGACAGCGAGCCGGAGGTGCGATACAAAACCGCGCTCAACCTAGCTATTGTGGTCAATGCCATCCACCAACAGGGTCACGCGATGGGTGATATGAATCACCAGAACATCCTTATTGAGAAGGGTGGCTATGTCTCCCTTATCGACTGCGACGCCTTCCACATTAAGGGTCCAGAGCAGATCTACAGCGGCGAGGTATTTTTCTCCCGATACACGCCGCCTGAGGGTCGAGGAAACACGTTGACGGAAGTCCGTCGAAGCGACCGGTTCGGGCTTGGTATCCACATCTTTCAGTTACTGATGGAGGGGTTTCACCCCTTCCAGGCGAAAGGGTCGGGAGCCACAGGCGGATCGTTCGACGATATGATCGACGGGAACGAGTTCCCGTACGAAAATCCAGAACCCGGCGAATTGGAGCCACACAGCCGGGCACCGGATTATCAGTCGCTGCCTAAGGGAATTAGGGAACAGTTCGGCAAGTGTTTCGTTTCCGGGAAGGCACAGCCGATAACCCGTCCCACGCCGCAGACGTGGATTAGCACACTCAGGGAGGCAAGCGGGCTCGCAAATGATGAGGGTGGGACGACGGACAGTGGAAAAGAGGGCTCCAGCGAGACGGAAGAGGATACCAGAACGGGACAGTCTATTCGAGAGGGGACCACTACCCGAAACCAGCAGTCTACTGGAAAGAAAGAAAACAAGGAAGCGGAGAAATCCATCAGGGAGTTGCGCGCCGAGGGATCGCCGGCGTCAGGCAGTGCTACCAACGCAACCACAGCCACAAAAACGCCAGGCGGTGCGAGTGGGACGACACACCGTAGCCAGAGGCATGGGGGAGGTAGCATGCAAAGTGACCAGGGTCGAGCATCATCTGCTTCAGATAGTATCCAGCGGCAAAAAACGAAAGCCACGCAGATCGGGGCGACAGTAGCATCGGAGCTGAGACGGACTCTGATTTACATCGGTGGATTATTGGTCATCTTGATGGTCATTTATGCGCTCCTCGTAGCGATGTGACTCACCTGTGGGAGACACTGTCGAACCCCCTCCGTTATAATATTCGAGCCCACAAAGTAGTACGATGGATCTAGTGTATCGAACTGATGTAGCCGTCAGTCACAGGGTAGCAAACGAGGCGGGTGGACGGGCACGGGCAGAGTGATGGTTCGAAAATACGACTTAGTAGCACCACCGACGAAGATTCGTAGCGACGATTCGTCTAGTTGGATCGACGAGATAACTGACGATACATCGGAGCAAGACGAGGAAACGGAAGATGCGGACGGCTGGGTCGAAGATATAACAGGTGACGAACAGGAATCACAGCTCGATACACAGGGTTCCGAAGCCGACAAGTCGACTCGTCTGACGGTCTCTGTCAGTCATTACGAATGTGACAATTGCGGTATGGTAGCATCCCGGAGCCACCACGGACAATGTGACGCACCAATCGTCTATGTCGGCGGCGAGTGGCGGTGTGGCGAATGCGGCACGGGCGTCGCGTCCCAGGGGACCTGTTTCGACTGTGGGGCGTCTGTCGAATATGAGCCAGTGCCTGTTCCAGTAAACTTGAGCCCCACGGCGAACGTTGAGCAGATAGAACAGTTTGTCCACGAGGAGACGAACAGACAGCGTAGCGACCACTCGATCGGTACCCTAGGGTACAGTCAGCATCTGAGTGCGATCGCCCTACAGCACAGCCGAGATATGGCCGAGCGTGACTTCTTCGACCACACCTCCCCGGACGGTGACAGCGCCGATGACAGATACCGGACATTCGGACATGACGACCGGAGTAGTGGGGAGAACATCGCCTGTATTCCACTCGACCCGACGACATCGGCTAGGGAAGCGGGTCACTTAGTTGTCGATGAGTGGATGAATTCGCCGGGACACCGAAAAAATATACTTAGAGACCAGTTTACAAAGGAAGGTATCGGCATCTATTTCACCCCGGATGGGTCGATGTATGCGACACAGAATTTCTACTGAGGAGGTTCGATTAGGCACATCCGAACGCATCCAGACGGCCGTCGGTCGTTATTAATCTCCATTGTTACGCCTACCGACCTCTGTGTCCGGAACGATGACGACGTAGCTGCGATCGATCTTCGCACTTCCGTCTCCTTGCTCACCGATACTCTCGATCTCAACATCACGTCGGTCACTCGGTCCAACCGGCGGCCCTGCTGGTTCTAGCTTCTGAGAGGTCGTCAACTCCGTCTCTGACGGATCCTCGACATCCGTTGCCGTTCCGGCAATATCGTCGACGTGAGGAGCGCAACACGAGATGTCTCTCCGGCAGGGAGGGTATAAGTCTCAATCTCACAGGCGGGTAGAGAAATGTGGTACGCACCATCTCGCTGCTCAACAGTCGCAGAAAATAATATTCGAATCGTCCAAGAGAGATACATCGTAGTCTACACGACCTGAATATAGCATCTTGACATTAGTGTATTTTCCAGCTAGCAGCCGTTCACGTTGGGTGAATATGGTTCTAACACAGGTCAATTGACTATTAACCAACAGTAGTGATGGATTCGATAAATTGTTGGTTAACACATTCCGATCAAATCCGATCTTGCTGTGAGACGTTGGTGTTCATGCTCACAAGTAGCCGATATTGGTAATAATGGGGGTTCCACTTAGTGAAACTATGTTGAATGTGCTTTTCAGAGCCCACGCCACCCCATATTTTTCCATGGGAGCCATCGTTGAGTTTCATACAGTAGACGAACTCGAAGGATTAGCAAACGAGCCTGCTACTGTGAGATACCCACTATGCGCATTGGCTTAATCTCGGACATCCACGCGAACCTGCCAGCCCTTGAAGCGGTACTAGATGACATGCCGTCTGTCGATGAGATTATCTGTGCGGGCGATGTCGTCGGATACAATCCTTGGCCACGGGAGTGTCTCGAGCGTATCCGAACCGTCAGTTCACTCGTCGTACAGGGCAACCACGACCGCAACGTCGAGACACCACATCGTTATGAGCACAACGAGATGGCGCACGCTGGGCTCGAACTCACCCGAGAAGAGTTAAGCGAAGGGCAGCGAGAGTGGCTTGCTGACCTCCCAAAACGGACAGAGTTCGCGGAGGGAGCGTACCAGTTAGTACACAGTCATCCAGATCCGAACAAGCTCGGGTCGTATGTGCGTCCGGCACAGTTCCCAAAGATGCGACCCTACCTAGATGACTACGCAGGGATCGTACTCGGCCACACCCATATTCAGCATAAAGCCACGATTGATGGTCGCCTCATCGTCAATCCAGGAAGCGTCGGCCAGCCACGAGACCGTGACAAGCGTGCGGCATATGCGGTTCTCGATACTGTTTCTGTTGAAGTCGACCTCCGACGAGTGGAATACGATATCAACCGCGTGATTAGCCGTGTCGAAGAATGTGGACTACCCACAGAAACCGGGACACGTCTCCTTAACGGATCGTAGGAGTGTCAAGAGAGCTGTGGGAGCGGGTCACCAGTAGTTTCAGGGTATCATACGACGGTTTCCATACCTGCTACCACAAACGCGAATCGGTCAATTTTACGCGTTAAAGCGGAAGCGTGACGTACACGAGGCAAGGAAGTATGTGCCGAAAACTAATTTCTCTGAGGAAGTGCACACCTAAATCAGTTGCTGAATTTCCGTTTGAGTTTTGTAAATATACCTATACTTTCTTCAAACTCATTTAGCTTATAAATGACCATACCTCCCCATTGAGTACGCAGACCTATTGTCCTGATCTCTGATCCGAGTTCTTCCTCCCATCTGTCCCAATCCGGCATCCCCAATATGTCACTGTCTAAATCTAATCCAACTTCGGCAAGTAGTTCATTCATTTCCTCATAGATCTCTAGGGATTCGGCTGCTATTTCTCGATTGTTTCTTATCATTTTCCTTATTATATTATTATTAGTAATATCAACTGTAACTGTTTCGTCTTCGGACTCTTCAACCATCACATCACCAATTTCCTTGAGACCGTCCTCAATTTCGAGGTATCGCGCTAGTAGCTGTTCAAACTCCTCGGTAAGTTCGGTTTCGTTGTCAATATCTTCTCTGCTAATCATGTCTTTGAAATCTTTCTGTGCCTGTTCTGGATCAATCCGATAGTCCACGTCATTCTTCTCCGTTTCGTCCATTTCTACGTAACAGATACTCAGGAGTCCTTATCAAATTAGTCTCTTTCAGCCTGTGAAACTGAGCATATAATATTGAACACTCTTGCGTAGCACATTTTCTCCGAAGAAGTATCGGATACGTAGAAGAAGACAACTAGCTATATCGAAAGAGGGCGGTACAGAATCATTGACACATCTCAACAGATGTCTTTCTTACATTAGCACCTCGTTCGTAGTTGGCAATGGCGAGGGTGTCATAGAACAGTTCTCATACCAGAGAGCAGGGTGAACGGTGAGGTGGTATGAGCCCAGCGACCCTACAAGAGAATCCTACGGTAGAGACGTTCTTCGATGTCGTGGAAACTGAGACACTAGCGCTTTTTGAGCATCTCTCCTTCGATTTTCTAAGACCCTGATCATCCGCGAGCGCCCCTCCGGCGACTCCGAGTCCGGCGACTGTTCTCATGCCACCGTGGTAAAAGTGAGTCCCAATTCTGACTCTAGACGGGCAATCAGGAACGCCTCAACCTCATCGAAGGACGCTTTGGAGAGCTCCGCGACGCCAGCGCTGGCGTGGCCGCCGCCGTCGCCACCGAACTCCTCGGCCAGTGTCGGTAAGATATCACCGCCAAGGCTGCGGCGCTCAACAAATGCCTCTGAGGCCCGTGCGGTCACCCGGAGTCCGTCAGCCTGCTCCGAGCAGACGACTACAAGATCGATTCCGGCATCACGGAGAGCGTGTGCGGCGGCTGTCTCGTAGCCACCAACGTGAGTCACGGCGACAAAGAGATCACCAGCCCGGTAGCCAGTCGCTCGCAGGGTTCCGAGTGCTCGAGCAGACTGTTCGCCCGACGCCCGCGACCGATCGAGCAACTGCGGTAGATCAGCGCTCCGATCGTCTATGGCTCCGACGAGATCGACCGCCACCGTGACGCTTCGAGGGGGCGCCCCCATCAGGAATCCAGTATCGTCGAGGAGTCCGACGAGCAACGGGAGTGCGGCTTCCGGTGACAACTCCCAGTCAGCGGTATCGGCGAGTTGGACGATAAGTTCGGCTGTCGCCCCAGCGTCTGTATCAACGAGTGACGCCGCAGCTCTCGATGCTAAGTTATCTGGCTCATGGTGATCGACGAGGATCGGTGACGAGGGATCGACCGGCGCGATCCGCTCAGCCGATGGCGCGTCAAGTACTACAATGGCGTCGTGCGCCACCTTTGTTGGTCGGGTAACGGGATCGATATCAAACGTCTCGAGCAGCGACTGTGCGGGACGTGCAACGCCGTCAGGGGTACAGATAGTTCCTTGTCCGAGTAGCTCTCGCAATCCGATAGCACTCCCAAGGGAATCACGGTCGGCGTGCCGATGAGTGACTAGTACTGGCGATTTAGTAGCGCGGAGAGCTTCAACGACATTCATACGCGAAGATGGGATTCAAGATAGTTCAAGAGAGGGGCCTCAATACTGCAGACTGATTCGAGGTCGGGTCAGTTATCGGCTTCTAATACACGTTCAGCGGCGGTTCGATCAGAGAATCGTTCGCCGCAGGCCAGATAGTCGACCAGCCTGTCAGTCTTTAGGGGCTGATAGTCCAGCAACTCGACGGAGAAATTGACACGGAGGGTGTCGTGGTCGACGAGGGGGAATTGATCTGGCCAGTTATTGTGATGGTGACCGTAGAGCAGCCATCCCTTGGGATTTGAGGGTCCGTCCGCTGGGTCATGGACAGCATGGAACGGAACTCCACGGTGCTTGAATTGGAACTCGTCGACGAATCGAACTCCTCTAAGACGGTACCGTCGTGATTTCCGAGGAGGAAAACGATCTCACCATTGAGTTCATCAAGCCAGTCCAGTAGAGCCGCAGCTGAGGATCGAATAGTCAAATCGCCACCGTACAGCACTTCGTCACCTGGGTCAATGCTGTCATTCCAGTGCTCGACCAGCGTCTCGTTCATTTCTTCGACCGAGCCAAACGGTCGATCGCAGTAGTCGATGATATTTTCGTGATTGAGGTGAAGATCTGAAATGAGATAGTCTATTGTGAGAACCCAAATTACCAGAATTGAGGCGAGAATGCCCTTTCCTTCTTACAGACCCACGGGAGCGAGTAGGGAGGTGATGAATCTCCGCACGCCAATACAAACCACTAAGTCAACATATCGACAATCAATAGACAGCGATGGAGTACAGTCACCGCTACTCTGTATATCCGACACGACAGGTAGCGGCTGAACTGGACCGTCATATCGATATTCATCGCCAAGCGTACAACTACACCCTGTACGAGTACGAAAACGTGGACGCCGACGACATCGTCTCTGCGTACAAGCACCACTCCCGACTCCCCGACTGGAAAGACGAGTTCCCTGTTTTCTCGGACGTCCACTCAAAGGCTCTGCAACGAACCGTCACTCGGTTCTATCAGAATCTCACTGGACTCTTCGAGCAGAAGCAAA
Organism: Halorubrum sp. C191; assembly: GCF_002727095.1. NCBI lineage: Archaea > Methanobacteriati > Methanobacteriota > Halobacteria > Halobacteriales > Haloferacaceae > Halorubrum > Halorubrum sp. C191. The sequence continues at coordinate 24,545 of NZ_NHNZ01000024.1, forward strand.
ACGGACGCAAGGTCGGGAAGCTCAACTGGAAGTCTCCGAGAGAGTTCCAGAGTATGACGTATTCGCAGTCTGGCTTCGAGCTCAAAAACACGAGTGGCCGACGCGCGACGCTCTGGCTCTCCAAAATCGGAGATATCAAAATCCGCTACCACCGTGAGATCCCTGACGAAGCAGCTATCAAGGAAGTCACAGTGAAAAAGGAGACGACCGGCGACTGGTTCGTCTCTTTCGGGCTGGAAACCGACGAGGCTGACCTGCCTGAGAAACCCGACGTGGACTCGCTCGACACAGACAATAGCGTCGGCGTTGACCTCGGCATCCTCAACTACATCTACACATCGGATGGGGCGACTGTGGACTGGATCAATCTTGAAGACGAATACGAGCGTCTGTGCCGTGAACAACGCAAACTGTCACGGAAAGAGCACGGGTCAAACAACTACGAGAAGCAACGCCGGGAAGCGGCGAAGGTCAAGCGCCGCATTCGGCGGAAAGTGCTGGACTACCAGCACAAACTCACGACGTGGCTCGTCCGTGAGTACGACGCAGTGTTCGTGGAAGACTTAGACGTGAAGGGGATATTAGAGCAGTCGCACAACGCTCGCAACAAGCAGGCTGCGGCGTGGCGACAGTTCATCACCTTGCTTGAATACAAGGGTGAGCTGTACGGGACACACATGGTGCAAGTCGAAGCAGCGGGAACGACGAAAGAGTGTGCGAAGTGTAGTGTGGAGACAGCGAAACCCATCTGGGTCAGGGAACACTCGTGTCCGAGTTGTGGGTTCGAGTGTGACCGTGACGTGAACGCGGCGATGAACGTCTTGCAGAGAGGCTTTGCTGAGCTAGGGCTGGGATGGCCCGAAGACACGCCTGTGGAGACTGCGCTCCCTACGGACACCACTTCGGTGTCTGCAAAGCGCGTCGTCGAAACAGGAAGCCCAACCCTCAACGAGGCCGCACCAGCGGCTGAGTAGGGTGGGGTAGTTCACTGGTATCCTCGAGACCACCGAGTGTCTTGGAATTCGGACCGAAGTCGCTCAAGCGCCGCTTGAATATTCGCTCGAGTTACCACGAGTTGTTGGGCACTTCCCGCATCGAAATCACGGACGGCAAATTCGAGGGCCTTGCGACAGATCGCCATGATATCTGCACCGGAAAGATCCGACAAGCAGAGTGAACCGAACCACTCTGTAGTAACGCCCCCAGCAGTCGGGAGATCGTCAATATGGACGGCGAATATCTCCACCTGCTCTTCAAGGGACGGCGAGGGAATCTCGATAAACGTATCAAACCGTCCTGAACGAAGTACCGCATTATCAAGTTCGTCGACGCGATTCGTGGCAGCCATCACGATGACATCAGCAAGCGGCTCTAACCCATCAAGTTCAGAGAGTAGTGTGTTGACCAGATCATCTTTCCAGACTGGCGTATCAGTCTTCCTGCTCGGCGCCAGCGAGTCGAATTCGTCAAAGAAGATCACACTAGGTGCGTGTTCACGAGCAGTCTGGAATAACTCACGCAGTTGATCTTCAGACGCGCCAACGAGCGGTTGTTCTAGTTCAGGGCCTTTCACAGAGAGGAAATGATACGATAAATCGTTCGCGACAGCCTTTGCAAGCATAGTTTTGCCGTTACCCGGTGGTCCATGTAACAAGATGCCTTGCCCGACTGAGTAGCCGGCTTCCCGAAAGGTGTCGCTATACTCTACTGGTTTGGTGACCGCCTCTCGAAGTCGTTGTTTTTCGCTTGTGAGGCCACCAATATCGTCAAAAGCCACTGACGGGATCTCGGGTTCAAACTGATCAGTGTCATCCTCGCCAAAGAATCCCATCCCTGTGTCTTCTTCGAGTTTCTCAGCTTGAACAATACTAATTGAATTTTGAATATGAGATGGTGTAATTGTCGGCTTCACTTCGTCGCTTGTACGTCGCCGCCGCTGAACAGTCCGTTTTATTACCGTTCGAAGTTCCTGAAGCGTGAGGTCTGATATGTCGAGTTCAGAGAGTGCTTCTTCATCTAGCTGTGTCGATTCAATCACTCCCGCCCGTTCGGCCCGTTCAAGCTCTGTGTTGAGTGTCCCACGGCGAAACTCCTCTCCAGGTTTGGGCACTTCAATGACGACTTCGAATAACGAATCGTGGGTTGTGAGATCGATATCTTGGTCCTGTGCCGTACAAACTACGATCACACGTTCCTGATTTTGTTGGATAGACTCGATCTGTGTCCGAAGCAATTCGTACTCTGCTTCACCGAATCCATGCTCATCAAGGCAGGTCAATAGAACGCAACTTGGCTCACGAGATCGTGCAGCGTCTAGCGTTGTCTGAATATTGTTCGCTTCACCCATAAAATCGCCATGGAAAGAATCCACATGAAAGAAGGTATACTCCCCGCCAAGTTCACCAGTTATCCCCTTTGCTAGCGTCATTGTCTGACAATCAGCGTGATCTCCAAAGAGAAGAACTGACGTTGTTACATACCGATCGTAGCCCGCCGGCTCAATGACAGTCTTGTGGAGTTGGTGTTTTTCGTCTGTATAGCCACAAAAGGAGTCAAATGAATCAAACGGAGCAGATTGAGCAGTGACGCTGTCTTCATAATCACTCTCTACAGAACTGTTGTCTTCCATGTCAATAGAGTCAGAATCCATTACAATTTCTCAAATTCTCGTGCGTAGGTAAGTTATGTGCTTCGGGGTGGCATACTTGAGCGGTACGATACGAACACGTGGATAGGAAAATATTTGCTGGTAAGTGGCTCGGTGAGTGTTTAGATCGATGAGACGGACACGGATCCGGTGGGTTTCCGACGGACAACCTCCAACGAGCTAGGGCCTTCGATTAGGACGCCTTCACCTCCTGGTGAGTGGTGATTCATTCGAATGATGTTTCCACAAACGACGTTGCCGTTTCGGACGGGGCTAACGCGTTTTGTGTGGCCGACAATCTGTGGTGGGGCCGACGACTCGAGGTGTGTGAAGTCCATCCAGCAGAGGCCGGCATCAGGACCCCGACCGCCGTTGTCGCCAAGTGCGAACACACGGTCGTACCGTCGCTCGAGCCGCTTCTGTACCGCATTGTCGTCACCGTCAACGTCCAACAATTCACTTGCGGCAGTCTGGACGACATCGTTTAGATCTTCCACATCGAATGGATCGTTCTGTCCGGCGTGGCTGTAGGTATACTGGTACCCCTCAAAGGCGGCTGTGACGGCTCCTTCGCTGGCTCGTTCAATGAACTCACGCCGATCTGTCGCGTCAAGACTGGTGGAATACGCACCTGGCCATCGGACAGATGATGGGAGCAAGATCGCTAACTCGTGGTTCCCCAGATGATAGCGTACTCGCCCAGGTGGGGCCTCGCTTTGAAGTCGCCAGATCATCTCGAGACACGCTTCGTTTGCCGGCCCGCGATCGATTACGTCACCGTTGATAACAAGAATGTATACTCAACGTCGAAA
>NZ_NHNZ01000143.1:0-28825 GCF_002727095.1 Halorubrum sp. C191
GTTGATCTCGATAACTCCGAGCTCGATCAACTGCCGAAACATCCCACCAAACGCTGGCTGAGCAGAAGGCATATTGCCAGATTAGAACTGTTTGAGTGTAATCATACGGGCTTTCCACGTTTCTACATAAGAGCGAGAGCGATTTGAGTAGTGATCGGTGGCCTGTCGTCGTTGCTGCGGCATTTGCTGGTCTCATCTGGATCGTCGATCGACTTTGGATGCGTACAGATCATCCTGATACGTGATACGTACACCCGTGTCGCTTCACAGAGGAACAAGGGGGAAGTTCACGGCTTCAGCCATGGGAGGAATCCGACCTGTTCGACTTCCTTGGACTCCTCGTTACCTGTTTCTCACTCCACCGTCACGCTTTTCGCCAAATTCCGCGGCTTGTCGATCGACCGTCCCTTCTCATTGGCTACGTGATACGCGAACAACTGGAGGTACACATTTGCGACCAACGGCTCGACAATCCCTACATCGGGCACGGCAAACGCCTCATCCAGCGTGTCGTACTCCTCTCCAGTTGAGACACACCCTAAGGCGGGCGCACCACGTGTCTGCGCCTCGGTTACATTGTTCATCGTCTCCTCAGCCCGCGATCCATCGGTCAACACAGCCAGCACAGGCGTGTCAGGGGTTACCAACGCAAGCGGCCCATGCTTCAGCTCACCCGCAGCGAACCCCTCTGCGTGGTCATACGAGATCTCTTTGAGCTTCAACGCACCCTCTAACGCCACAGGCACGCCCAGCGCACGCCCGACGAAGAAGAACGCCTCACTGTCTTGGTACGCCTGTGCGGTCTCCCGAACAGCCGATTCATTGTCAAGCACCTGCTGAACCGCCCCCGGCAACCCTTGGAGGTCTTCCAATACTGACCGCGCGTCGGCCGCCGCCACCGCACCACGCTCCCGGCCTACCGTCACAGCCAACATCGCCAGCGTCGCTACCTGTGAGGCGAACGTCTTGGTCGCTGCCACGCCAATCTCCGGCCCAGCGCGAATGAACGCGGTCTCATCAACCTCTCGGGTGACTGTACTCCCTAGTGTATTCGTCACCGCAAACGTCCGCGCACCAGCCTCCTTCGCACGCCGGATCGCCCCGAGCGTGTCGGCGGTCTCGCCACTCTGTGTGACCGCAACGACGAGCGTCCGGTCTGGAGTTCGACCCGCACCGAACTCGTACTCACTCGCTATCTCGACACTCGCGCGCACCCCCGACAGCTTCTCAAACAGCTGTGCGGCGTACCGCCCGGCATAATACGACGTACCACAGGCGACAATCCGAATTTCTTCAAGATCAGCGAGGAAGCCAGGTGGGAACGACACATCGAGATCCACATTCCCCGCGTCGACGTCGAGGCGCCCCGCAAGCGTCTGGCGAAGTGCCTCGGGTTGTTCGTGAATCTCTTTGCGCATGTAGTGTTCATAGCCGCCCTTCTCTGCGGCATCAGCCTCCCACGTGACGGTCTCGATATCCCGGTCAACGGCTTCACCATCGTGATAGACGGTGACCTCCCCTCCCTCAAGCGCCGCAACGTCACCGTCCTCAAGATAGGTCACGTCGCGGGTGTGTTCTAAAAAGGCGGTCACGTCGCTCGCAACGAACGCGGTGTGGTCGCCATGCCCCACCACAAGGGGACTCCCACGGCGGGCGACGATAATCCGATCATCGGCCTCACGAACCGCACAGATCGCGTAGCTGCCTTCCAGCCGCGTTTCAACCCGCCGGACTGCGGTCAACAAGTCCGCGTCGGCGTCCGCAGCGAGTTCCTCCTCAATCAGATGCGGGATGACTTCCGTATCGGTGTCACTCGTAAACTCATGCTCAGACAGCTCCTGTTTGAGCGTCTCGTAGTTTTCGACGATTCCGTTGTGGACGACCGCCACGTCACCGACACAGTCGGTGTGCGGATGCGCATTTGCGTCTGTCGGCGGGCCGTGCGTGCTCCACCGGGTGTGGCCAATTCCGTGTGTTGCGTCGCCGATCTCTGGTATTTCGAGCCCATCAACCTTCCCCGACTGTTTTCTGACGGTGAGCCCACTAGTGTCACCCACAAGTGCGACCCCAACAGAGTCGTAGCCACGATACTCCAGATTTCGGAGTCCCTCGTGGATGATTGCTCCGGTCGCTTGGTGGAGGCCACCGTCACTCGCTGCTGCGGTTGCTGCCGCCTGTTCGCCGGTCGCTTGAACGTACCCAATAATGCCACACATGGTTATCCTCGCCGCACCGTTGTGCCCGCCGCAATTCGACTATCAATCGTAACGCCTGGGTCAGTGTCGACGTCGTCGCCGACAACCGCCCCCGTTGTCAGCGTCGCGCCAGCTCCAATCGTGGTGTTATCACCAACGACCCCACCCAGTTCGATATCTCGGTGGACAGTATCCTCGACGACCATCGTTTTTGCTGGCCCGTCGACTGTCACGTTTGGCCCAATTCGCACATTACTCGCGATTACCGCATCCCGAATCACGGCGCCCGCCCCAATGACGGTGTCCGGAAAGATGATCGCGTTCTCGACGACGGCGTTCGCTTCAATCGTCACATTCCGGCCGACGGCCGTGTTCCCCCCAATTGTCACGTTCGGACCGACGCGAACGCTGTCTGCAACCACAATGTCATCCGCAACGGTCTCTTGTTCGTGTGTCGCCCCATCTTCGCTGTGGGATGTAACTTCCGTCTCAATCAGGCCTGCATTGACCCGCAGTAGATCCCACAGATTCGAGACGTCGAGCCACTGCCCAGTGTAGGTGAGACGCCCGATGCCACCATGCTCCCGTGCGTGTTCGTTGAGTGCTGCGGTCAGGGTCAACTCGCCGTTGGTGTGTGTCGTACGGATCGTCTCAAAGAACGCCGGCGAAAAGCCGTAGATGCCAGCGTTGATCTGGTTCGTCTCAACTGGGCCCTCTGGTTTCTCTTCGATGTTCCTCACAGTCTCTCCATCCCCGGTAATAACCCCGTATTCACGCGGTGTTTCGACGGTTGTTGTTGTTACTACCGGGTGGGTGTCATCTCGTACCGCAGCCGCAACGCGCTCGATGCTTGCCGGCTCAACAATCCGATCACCGTTGAGCACAACGAAGGGGCCGTCAACAGCCGACTCAGCTTGGAGGACGGCGTGGCCAGTTCCGAGTTGGGTCGCCTGCTCAACGTAGGTTATCGTCACGCCCCACTCCTCACCATCAGCGAAATGATTCCGAATACGCTCTTGGTTGTATCCGACAACTAGTGTGAGATGCTCAACTCCTGCCGTCGCAACAGCCTCGACAATATACTCGAGGAGTGGTTTGTTTGCGACAGGGATCATCGGCTTTGGGCGTCGGTTTGTGAGTGGGGTCAACCGACGACCCTCCCCGGCCGCGAGAATGATGGCCTGTACCGGTTGCTCGCTCATACACATCCTGTCATTTTCTTGTATATTAAAACAGTCGCTCCGGCAACCAAACCTGATCACTCGGGTAGCAAGTGTAACGCATATACACAACCGTAGATATCGTAGGGGTGGCTCATATACAGTCAGCCACAAGCAGCTCTGGATCACTGTTCATGTATCCGGGCCACTACGACTCCTGCGGACCCTTTTAACGGTCGAATCGCTAGAATCAAGTTATCCGCTAGCAACTCGGGTAACACGTCATTATGGATGTTTCTGAGTCACTCAAATCACTCTACACTGCGCCAATTGAGCAGGCTGATGGAACGCATCAGATCACGGTGCCGGAACGAGAAATAGCAGCTGGAACACTTGCTGAGGGTGAGACGTACCGTATTGCGCTTATTTCGACCGACTCGGATACCGACACTACAGAGCCTGATCCCGACCACGAACTCGACCACACCGAGCACCAACCGGAATACGACGGGCCGCCTGTCACGGAAGGCGAACACCGAGACGTTGAAATAAAGCATCTTGGTGACCAGGGCGATGGAATTGCGAAAGTCGAACACGGCTATGTTGTGATTGTCCCCAACACAAACGTCGGGGACTGCGTCACCGTCGAAATTCAACAGGTACGTGAGAACGTGGCGTTCGCGGCTGTCGTTGACCACACCCTGTAGGCGAGTTATTCTTCTGAAACTCGATCTTGCATCACAACCTCGCCTGGGGCTGTTGTTTCCTCTGCGCCGACCCGGAGGCCGGCATTCAACGACGTGTTAATCCCAGTCTTCGCTCCGTCACCAAGAACTACACCGAGTTTCCGGCGATCGGTGTCGACACGATCGCCTTTTACTGTCATCCGGACGTTTGCGTCGTCGTGCCGGAGGTTGGCGACGTTCGTTCCAGCTCCAAAGTTCACCTCACGCCCCAACACCGAGTCACCGACATACGAGAGGTGACTCACTGACGCGTCGGCCATGACCACTGAATTTTTCACCTCAACCGAATGCCCAACATGCGCGTCTGGACCAATCACGGTTGCTCCACGGATGTACGCGTTCGGACCAACGGTTGCGCCCTCACGAATCAGTGCTGGTCCCTCAACGTACGCACCCGATTGGACGCTAGCTCCTGCTTCAATGACTACGGGCCCGTGGAGGTGAACACCCTCTTCGACGGTCCCGGAGATAGCGTCCTCGGACTGTGCTAACTCCGCAAGTGCGAGTTCGTTGGCTTCGAGTAGCTCCCACGGGCGCCCGACGTCGAGCCAGGTGCCGTCGTACCGCGCCACATCGATCTGGTAGCCGTCGTCGAGGAGGAGCTCGATCGTTGTCGTGATCTCGTACTCGCCGCGTTCGCTCTCGGGTGTTCTGTCGATGTACTCGAACACCTCTGGCCCGAACGCGTAACAGCCGACGTTCGCGAAATTCGTCGGCGGGTCGTCGGGCTTCTCGACGATGCCAGCAAGCGAGCCGTCATCAGCCGTCGAGAGTACGCCATACGCCCGCGGGTCCGGGACCTCGGTGGCCGCAACGGCAGTCCCCTCCGCATCGGCAAGCGCCCGCGGCAGCGACGCGTCCACGACCACGTCACCATTGAGCACGAGGAAGTCGTCGTCGACGACGGGCTCGGCCTGCGCCACGGCGTGAGCCGTCCCCTTGGCCGCCGCCTGTTCGACGTAAGAAACCGGCCGGTTGCGGTACGACTCGCCGATCGCCTCCCGGATCGCGTCGCTGCGATAGCCCGTGACGACGACGAACTCGTCGACAACGTCGATCGCGGTGTCGAACACACGTTCGAGCAGCGAGCGGTCGCCGACAGGGAGGAGGGGTTTCGGGCGGCGGTCCGTCAGCGGTCGCATCCGAGTCCCGCGGCCGGCCGCGAGCACGACTCCGTACATACCTGAGGGCGACGGCCGGCCGGGATTTAGCCGCTATGGTCGGCGGCGGCTCGATCGATGAGGTCCCGGGCCGTTCCGAATGGCTCCTCGGCATCGGTCTCGTCGCGCTCCTCGGCGGTGATCCGCACTAGCGGCTCGGTCCCGCTCGTCTCGGTCGATCTGGTGATCGACCACGACGGCGGCGTCCTCCTCGGCAAACGCGCGAACGACCCCGCGAAAGGCGAGTGGTTCGTGCCCGGCGGGACGGTACACAAAAACGAATCTCGCACTGACGCCGTCCACCGCGTGGCCACCGAGGAACTCGGCGAACCCGTCGTGATCGACGAGTGTCTCGGAACGTACGAACATTGCTACGAGACCGCGGCTGTCGACGGCGTCGACTCGAAACACTATCTCGCAACCGGCTACCGGTGTCATTTCGAACGCGACGATCCCGCATTCGTCGGCGACGACCAGCACAGCGGCTTCCAAGTCTTCCACCCGCCGTTCGAGAATCTCCATCCGTACGTTACACAGTATCTCGACGATCGCTAGCCCGACGACTCCCGTCGGAGCCGTGTCGCCCGTTCGACATTGGCGAGCGTGTCCACGTCCCGTTCGCATCTCACTCCTTGAGCAGCGACCGGACCCGGTGGACGTAGCCGTTCACGTCCCAGCTGCGAGCGTCACCGACCTCGTCGTGCGTGAGGGAGACAGCCGTCGAGCCCATCACCAACGACCCTCAACGACCATCCAGAACGGCTTGTTCACCGGCCGAATGCTTATCACACTACTCGGGTAATACGCTAGTAATGAGTACTAACACGGGCACGAACGACGATCCACAGAGTGGGCGAACGATCACGCTCACGGAGGCGGACGATGGCTGGTGGGTCGCCCGTGACGAGGAGACGGGTGTTGCGAGCCAAGGTGAAACGAGACAGGACGCCCTCGATAACCTCGACGAGGCAGTCGCGCTCCACAAGGGAGAGATCGTCGAATCGATCGATACTCAAGAGCAAGAGGAGGAAGTACTCGAGGAGCTCGGCATCGATCCGAATGAGGTAGCGCAGGCTCGTGATGAGCACGATGGCCTCCCCGAGTTCATGCAGTGAATCGAATGGCGTCACGCGATTTCTCCGGGCGCGACGTCGTCAAGGCACTCATGAAAACCGCTTCGTTATTGTTGACCGAACTGGTAGCCACGTCAAGCTGCGGTACGAGCACCCGACAAATGACGATGATGTCCGCGTCGTCTCTGTACCGCAACACGACCGGATCCGAATTGGCACGTTACGCAACATCGCAGCGCAGTCCGGGGCGGAGGACTTCGAGAAGTGGTGTCAGTGGATCGACCAGCAGTGCTGACATGCCACTCGATCGGTCACCCGAAAAATAGCACAACGGGGATCGGGAAACTATTCCCTGAAGTAAGAATTATATTCTCCACTCTGTAATCCCACATATGGCTGAGACAGACGCCGCCGAGGGACCGCCACCCTTCGAGGATGCGTTCGCCAGCGACGACGTCGAACAACGCATCTACGGCACCATCCTACAGAGACGCGAACCGACAACAGCGAGCGCAATCGCTGACAGCGCCGACTGTGACCCCAAGACCGCCCGGAAGTATCTGGGGTGGTTCGATGACCTCGGCATCGTTACCCGCCACGACGGCCATCCGGCCACCTACGAGCGCAACGACGCGTATTTTGAGTGGCGACGCATCAACCAGCTCGCAGCTGATCGCTCCGTCGAGGAGCTACAGGATCGCGTTCGTGAGTTGACGACGCGCATCACCGAGTACGAGGCGACATATGACGCCGCGTCACCGGCCACAGTCGACGCCGTCGCCGCCGCGGAGGGCAGCGACGAGTTGACCATCGACGCCGTGTACAGCGACCTCGCTGATTGGGCGACTGCCCGCGAGGAGCGTAACCGCTACGAACGCGCGCGCCAGCAACGCACGGGCAGCGAGCGCGAACAGGCGTCCGGGTAGCCCGCTCGATGGTGCCACCGACAGGCGATGGCGGGAGCCCGGCTCCCATCGATCGTCCAATTCTCGAGTTTCTCCAGACACGACTCCAAGCGACGAGGCAGGTGTCCCGAGCGACCGTCACGGACGCTAGCGGCCATCTGGAACTCCAAGTCGTCTTGGCCCCGTCGTACTACCCAGCAGCCGTCGACGAGGCGCAGTTGACGCTTCGTTGGTACACGAACGATGACTTCAAATGCCACTATCGGGAGCAGCATGCGGACCACACCTGGGAGTGCCGGTGGGACCGGCACCCGAATCCACACAATACACGGGACCATTTCCACCCCCCGCCCACCGCCCCGACGCCCGGCGAGGACGCATCGTGGCCAGCCGACCATCGTGACGTCATCACACTTGTCCTCAACGAGATCGAAGACCGGATCACAACTCTCTGGAGTGAGTGAGTTTCCAGTCCCACTCTTCGCTCATCGATCACTCGCATCTTCACATCCATACTCTGCTGTGACGAGAAGTTTGTGTGACCTGGTTGCGATGATACCCGAGACGACAGAGGGTTGTCCCACTATAGCGCTAGCCGGAAGACAATAGACCGACACCGAATAGGATCAAGTAATGTATACAGAGTGTCCCCAAAATGGGTGTCTTTATTTGTCTGATGGACTAACATTTGGTTACTTACTTATCGCGCCCGACGAGACTGTCCGATTGACCGCCCTATTCGATCTCGTCGACTGTGAGACGGCGCATCTCGATATCCTCGACGCGAGCATACCAGCCCCCGACGGTGTACTCAGCGCGGTCGTCAGAAACGACGATAGCGACCTGCCGCGCGATGTCAGCCAACTCTGGTGTTCCGAGGACGTCTGTCGCTTCCGAGTACAGAAGGTCAGTAACTGTTCCGCTCACTGTCACCTGTTCCCGCGACGCTGTGTCGATGCCCTCGACCGTCACCCGAACGGTTGCGCCGTCAGAGACGATCGGCTCCAAATCCGTGATACAGTGGCGAAGGTTGACGTATGTGATCGGCGGGTCCTCCGCTTGTGCTGAGTACACGGATTCCCACGCGTCCCAGTGGGTCGTCTGGAAGTATCGGTGAAACACGTGGGCGATCGGGAAGTTGTCCGCGATGAGTCCGTAGGAGTTGTTCAGCCACGGGGTTTGCGGCGCAAAACACGTCTTCTCTCGGTCGCTGATGAGAACAAAGGGTCCAGGCAACGTGCGGATGCGCGCCTCCGTTACTGCCCCCTCGAAATCGATTGTCGTAGCGTCGAGAGACGCGCTCTCCGTCGGGGGGAGAAAGGTCAATTGCGTGTACACGCCGCGATCTCGTGCGCCGGCCAGCGCGTCCCTGAGTCGAGTGAATTCCGTCGGCGTCGCCGTCAGTTGGATTTCGTTTGTCGCCTCGCTAATGAAACGATCCGCCTGCTCGTACACGGTATCCTGGCGTTTGACGATAGTTATCTGAGAATCCTCGACGCCGGGATCCTCCCAGAGGCTGTCGATCTGTTCGGCGGCCCGCGTAAACGTCTCTGCCCGCTGTTCGAGCTCGCCCGTCGCCTCGATGGGATTGAGCGCCCGTGCGTGAAGGCTGTCCTGTTCGTACGTCTCCACGTACCCTTCCGCTTCGAGCTTCCGCAACACGTCGTAGATACGCGCTCTCGGGACGCCTGCGGTATCCGCAATATCCACCGCCGGAGCAGATCCTAGCTCCAGCGTCGCGGTATACGCGTCGGCCTGATACTGTGACAGCCCGAGGTCTTGGAGTGCCGCTTGAATTTCTCGCTCGCCCATGTTCGCTTGATAGCGGTACCGCGACGAATATACTTGACTGTGGTGTTATTAACAGATGACCAACAACCACTACGGTATACACTCGCCCCCAAACTTTATTATTGATGGCTTACAGTTCTCACGTGGTGCTACGACATCCATGGATAATCATGATGGATTGAGTTCGCGCCGTGAACTGCTCAAGCGGTCGGGCAGTGTTGGTTCAGCTGCTGTGTTAGTCGCGCTCGCTGGGTGTACTGGTGATACTAACAGCGGAGATGGCGGTGGTGGTGATGACGGCGGCGGTAGCGACACCACCGGCAGTAGCGGTGATGGCGATGGCGAAGCCGAGTACGCGCCGATCGAGTTCTGGTCCAAAGAACAACAGGCTGAGCGGCGACAGGTGATCTCTCCGATCGTCGATGAGTTCGACCAAGCTGACGTCCAGGCCGAATTCTTCGACGAAGACAATATTCCCGAAGAGTTGTCAGCGGCGAGAGCCGCCGGTGATCTGCCGAACATCCTCCAAGTCCAGGCACAGACAATCCAGAACCTCGGGAGCGAGGATCTGCTCTCGACGGAGAGCGCCCAAGCCGTTATGGAATCTATTGGGATGGATGACCTCCGTGATGGGGCGCTCGACTTTATGAGCACCCCCGAGGGGGATCACTTCGCGGTGCCGCATGACGGGTGGGTCCAAGGCATTTGGTATCGCAAAAGCAAGTTCGACGAACTCGGCCTCCCGGAGCCGACGACGTGGGAAAACATTCGGGAAGCGGCCGAGGCGCTCCATGATCCCGATAACAATCAGTACGGGATCGGGCTCGGAACTGAAAACGCCAACTTCACGCGGCAAGCGTTTACACCGTTTGCCATTTCGAACGGAGCACGCGTATTCAACGAGGACGGCGAAATCGTCTTCGACAGCCCGGAGATGGTTGAGGCGCTGGAATACTACGTCGACCTGGCGCAAAATTACGGCCATCCAGGAAAACACGTCTACGACGCGACGCGGCAGACGTACGTTAACGAGAACAGCCACATGATCATGTGGTCATCGTATATTATCGATGACCTGCTTGAGGCGGGGATGGCTGACGACACCGCTTTCGCTCCGTACGTTCGCGGTGAAGCTGACGCATCCTATGGGCAGGTTACCGGGTTTGGGATAACCGCAAGCGGTGATGAAGCGGCCCAGCGCACTGCGGAGGCGTTTACCGAATACATGTTCCAACCCGACCAGTACGTCGAATGGCTCCACATGGCGCCTGGCGGGATGCAGTCCGTGCGGCAGTCCGTCTCCGAATCTGACGCCTATCAGGATAACGAGGTCCTGAACGAGTGGGAAGACACCGTCGCGACGATTAGCAGCGCGCTTGACAACGTCCAGCGCTTCGGGTTCGTGAACGGACAGTCGATCCCCGCGTTCGGGCAGATCGCGAGTCAACTGATTGTCGCTGAAGCGGTCGTCAGGGTGTACGAAGGCGAGGACGCTGAAACCGTCGCGAGCGAACAGGCCGAGGCGATGCGCCAAGCGATCGAGTGACCACCTCGGCACGATCCCCACTACAGTAATGAGTGTCCAAGACCGCGTGACCTCGTTTTTTGACCGAGGAGGGACCGAACGAACGCTCGAAGAGAAAGAGGAGCTGCTGGGTTATGCGCTTATTCTCCCGTCGATACTTCTCGTCTCGATCATCATCCTGTACCCGCTGGCGTACAACGTCTACCTGAGTTTTCACGAGGTGCCACTCGCACCGGGCGAGAGCGCACTGTTCATCGGCACACAACACTACGCGGATCTACTGTCAGACCCGGCGTTCTGGGAGGCCCTGTACAATACGGTTGTGTTCACGTTCTTCAGTGATCTGCTCGCCACGGCTGGCGGGCTTTTCGCCGCACTCTTGTTGAATCGGGCATTCCGGGGACGGCGGCTGGTGCGCGGGCTCATGCTGCTCCCGTACGTTGCACCGATCATTGCTGTCGCCTTCGCGTGGCGGTGGATGCTTGATCCCTTGTTCGGAATTGTGCCGTTCATTCTCAACAATATCTTAAACCTGAACCTAGGGACGATCGACCTCCTCGGGAACAGCGATTCGGCTATCTGGACGGTCATTATTTTCGACGCCTGGCGGTACTTCCCGTTCGCGTTCCTGATGCTGATCGCACGTGTTCAAGCGATCCCCGAAGAGATGTACGAAGCGGCACGTATCGACGGTGCTAGCCGCTTTGCCCAATTTAAGGATATCACCCTGCCGGAGCTCAAATACATCCTCGCGACGGTTTTCTTACTGCGGTGGATCTGGAACTTCAACAAGTTCGCCGACGTGTGGCTGCTGACGCGTGAGGTAGAAACGCTGCCGATCTTCACGTATCAAACCGCGTTCGCAAACTTCGAGCTCGGACTCGGGGCCGCGATCTCAATGGTCCTGTTCGTGTTTTTGATCAGCTTCGTGCTGATCTACGTCAACACGGTGTTAGAGTGGTAAGATGAGCACCAACACGATCACCCAATCGATCCGTGAATCGTACCTGACGACCAGTCGGGCGTTTAGCCGGCTGTTCGGCTCACAAGAGATCAGCAGTAGTCGCTTAGAACGCGTTGCCTTTTATACGAGTATTGTTCTCGTGTTGTTTATCGCGTTATTTCCCTTCTACATCATGCTCAAAACGAGTGTGACGCCGGACGCGAACATCTACTCACAGGAACCGCAGCTGGTCCCGAACGACATGACACTGGAACATTATCGGGTGCTGTTTTCGCCCGAGACGTTCCCGTTCATCACGTATTTCAGAAACAGTTTACTCGTCTCAACGGTCACCGCTGGCCTCTCCGTTGTGGTCGCCACGCTCGGTGGGTACAGTTTTGCCCGCCTCGAGTACCGCGGACGAGGGCTCACCTCACGGCTGGTACTCGTCGTGTACATGTTCTCAGGGATTCTGCTCGTGGTGCCGCTCTTTCAGGTCATGACGTGGCTCGGACTTGTTGACACCTTACCGAGCCTCCTTATCACCTATCTCGTCCAGACGTTGCCGCTGTCGCTGTACATGCTCGGCAACTACTTCCGAAGTGTGCCGGAAGAAATTGAGGAAGCGGCACTCATGGACGGGTACTCCAGACTGGAAGTCATCTACCGGATCACGATCCCGCTGTCGGCACCCGCGATCGTGGCCGTGTTTATCTACGCGTTCATGATCGCCTGGAACGAGTACCTCTTCGCGAGTGTCCTCTTGCGGTCACAGGGGCTATTTACGCTCCCGATTGGGCTTGAGGCGCTCAACCAGGCCTTCGAGAATGTCTGGGGCCAGCTCATGGCCGCGTCAATTCTCACCAGCATTCCGGTTGTCGTACTGTTCTTGTACCTCGAAAAGTACCTCGTCGAAGGGCTCACCTTCGGCGCTGTGGAGGGCTGACGATGAGCAACGACACGTCCCGCGGATCCGGACTTGCCACGGGTGACACGACAGCCGGTCGGACTGAGCTGGTCGATGTGAAAAAAGCGTACGGCGACACCGTCGCGGTCGACGGCGTCTCCGTAACCATCGAACCGGGGGAACTCCTCGTGCTCCTCGGACCCTCTGGCTGTGGCAAGACCACGACGCTGCGGATGATCGCCGGACTTGAAACCCCGACTGCTGGCACGATCCGGATCGACGGGGAAGACGAGACCCGGACACTCCCGAAAAACCGGGATCTGTCGATGGTGTTCCAGTCGTACGCCCTCTACCCGCACAAAACGGTGCGAGAAAATCTGGCGTTCCCGCTCGCGAAGATGGACCTGTCCGCCGCCGAACGAGACGACCAGATTCAGGAGGTTGCCGAGCTGCTTGAGATAGAGGAGTTACTGGACAAACAGCCGGGACAACTGAGTGGTGGCCAGCGGCAACGCGTTGCTGTTGGTCGGACGATCGTGCGGGAACCGCGGCTCTTCCTGATGGATGAACCGTTGTCGAATCTCGATGCGAAGCTCCGCGTCCAAACCCGTAGCGAAATTCGGGAGCTCCAACAGCGGCTTGAGACGACGACCGTGTACGTGACTCACGATCAGGAGGAAGCGATGAGTATCGGTGACCGACTCGCGATCATGCGCGACGGACAAATCGAACAGATCGGGAGCCCACGAGAGGTGTACCATCACCCGGTGAACGAATTTATTGCCGGATTTATCGGTGATCCGCAGATCAACTTCATCGATCGTGATGGCGATCACGGGCTGTTCGACGCGATCGACCCGCCGAGAACTGCGGTACGAGCCGGGGTTCGCCCTGAAGCCGTATCAATCGCACCCGAACGTAACCAGCCTGTCACCTTCGAGGCGCTGATTACACTGGTCGAGCCGGTTGGCCACAGTTACGAGCTTACACTCGACGTTGACGGGGTGACGTTAACGGCGCTCATCGAGCGGTTGCCAGCTGGGGTTGATACGGGTGAGACGGTGGCATTCGGGTTTGACCCGGCTGACGTGTACTGGTTCGACGACCGTGGCGCGACGATCTCGGAGGGGTGAGTACGGATGGCTCACGTCGAACTCGCTGACGTCAGCAAAGTCTATGACGACGCACAGGGAACGGAGACGGCCGTCGATAGCGTCTCGATATCCGTCGCTGATGGTGAGTTCCTCACTATCGTTGGCCCCTCTGGCTGTGGGAAATCCACCACGCTCCGTATGCTCGCCGGGCTTGAACCCGTCACAGAGGGCGCGGTTGTGATCGACGGTCGCGAAGTTCAGCACCTCGTGCCGAGCGAGCGGAACGTGGCCATGGTGTTCCAGAACTTCGCGCTCTACACCAAAATGACGGCGCGAGAAAACATCGGCTACGGGCTCAAACACTCCACGCAGCTGTCTCGGCCCGAACGACAGGACCGGATCGAAGAGATGGCCCAGCTGCTTGGCATCAGCGACCATCTTGATGATAAGCCCGCCGAACTCAGTGGCGGACAGAAACAACGCGTGGCGCTTGGCCGGGCGCTCGTTCGGCAGCCGGACGTGTTTCTACTGGACGAGCCGCTGTCGAATCTTGACGCCAAGCTCCGGTCGGAGATGCGGACTGAGCTCCAACGCATCCACGATCAGCTGGGCGTAACGACCATTTACGTGACACATGACCAGAAAGAGGCGATGACGATGTCCGATCGTATCGCCGTCATGAACGACGGCCGCGTCCAGCAGATCGCGACGGCTGAATCCGCCTACGATCGGCCGGCGAACGAATTTGTCGGGACATTCCTCGGCAATCCGTCGATGAACACCACGGAAGTAACCATCGAGCGCCGTGACGGGACGGCCACACTGCGGACGGCTGCCGGCAACGTGTTGACGACGGTGCCCGCGGAAACGGTCCCGACCGGGGTTTCGAGAGCTACCGTTGGTATCCGCCCCGAAGATCTGGAACTACGGTCTGCTGACGATGGGTCGGCGAAGGTAGCCGTCACCGAATTCCAAGGCAACACCAACTACGTTCACCTGACGGTCGAAGACAAGTCTCTCACGGCCCGGCTCACGACCGATCAGACGTTCGAGCGGGACGAACAGGTCGCGCTTGCGATTGACGCACCGGACCTGTATCTCTTCGACACCGAGACCGGTGAAACCCTCAAAACACGCGACCGTGCGACGCATACAGACGGCGGGCGATCATAATGCGAGACGAAACTCCGGAGGATCTGTCGTCGCTCGCAGAGACGTCGGCTCCGGGCGAGCAGTTCTACCGACGTACCGGTGCGCGGCTCACCGCGCCGCCCGCCCCGTCCGTCGATCGGGTGTCACAGTCTCCCGCGGCGCTCCACGCCGGCTATCACGCATTTGATCTCGCACACACAGTCATGCTCCGTGAGCAGGGACTACTCCCACCAGATGTCGGCCGCCGGATATTGGAGGGTCTTTTGACACTCGAAGACGAGACCGGTGACCCAGTTCCCGCACGCGAATCGATCGGTCGCGGAGCCCACTCCGGCGAAGCCCATCTCATCGACGAGTACGGCGAAGCCGTCGGTGGCTGGCTTCACACCGGGCGGAGCTCGCATGATCTCTCGGCCGTCGCAACTCGGTACGTGTTGCGTGACCGACTCCTAACGGTCGGGTCCAAGCTTGTCGACTTGATTGAGACGTACGCCGCCCGTGCCAGCTCATACACCGCCGTGCCGATGCCCACGTACACGGGACTCCAACGCGCTCAGGTCGGGACAATCGGGTACCGGCTCTGCTCACAGGCATTCCCGCTCACGCGTGACCTCGGCCGACTCATTACCTGCTATGACCGGCTCAACCGAAGCCCGGCCGGTGCGGCCGCGGGGACGACGACCGATTTTACGATCGATCGCGAGCGGGTCGCATCCTTGCTCGGGTTCGACGCTGTTCTCCAAAACGCTGAGGATATCGACAACAGTGTAGATCACCTGCTCGAGGTTGGGTTCACTATTGCGACAAGCGCCGCAACCGTCGGCCGGGCAGCTGATACGTTCTTCCTGTGGTTTAGCGATGAGTGGGGGATCGTTGACCTCCCGGACGAACTCTGCGGCACGAGCAGTATTATGCCGCAAAAAAAGAATCCGCACAGTATCCAGGCCGTTCAACGAGGGACGAACGAACTCATCGGTGAGGCTATCCAGCAGTTCATCGCTGTGAAGAACCTGTCCGGTGGTGTCCAATACGACCCTGCTCTCTTGCGTCGATTCACCGAGACGCTCGACACGTTACGTGCCGTTGTCGATGGTGCGACGTTTAATACTGATAGGGCCCGTGCCCTAGTGGCGGCTGACTGGGCGCTTGCCACCGACCTCGCGGCGCTTTTGACGAAGCAGTGCGGGATTCCGTGGCGGAGCGCCCACCAGATTGTCGCCGTTCTCGTCCGCGAATACGAAGCGACCGACCGGAGTCTCACGGACGTGGCCGCCGCAGATCTGGAAACCATCGCAGAGGCCTATCTCGGTGACCGGCCAACCGTCCCGACGACGGCTCTGGAGACACTCTGTGACCCAGCACA
Organism: Halorubrum sp. C191; assembly: GCF_002727095.1. Taxonomy (NCBI): domain Archaea; kingdom Methanobacteriati; phylum Methanobacteriota; class Halobacteria; order Halobacteriales; family Haloferacaceae; genus Halorubrum; species Halorubrum sp. C191. The sequence goes on from NZ_NHNZ01000143.1 coordinate 16,015, forward strand.
GGCGCCTGCCCGTCGTGCTGGTATCATCGGGAGTCCAGCGCCTGAGCAGGTTGCTGACCAACTCGAAACGCTTCGCACACGAGCGGAGATGTATCGCGATCAACTCACTGAGAGACGGGTGGCGTTGGATCACGCACACGCGGCTCGCCGCTCGGACATTCGGTCAGTGATAGACGCATGATCTCAGAACCGGACACGACGCACGCGTCACAGACGTGTCTCGTCACAGCGACCGGCCGCACGGGCTCCAGAGCCAGCCACCCAGTCTCACACACACGCTCACGATGCCATTCACCGTAATTGACGGCGTTGACTCAGTTGAACAGACTACACGGGGTGTTGTCCTTGAGTGTCAATTAATCCGCTATGAACTGCCCCAAACGCGCCAGCGTGAACACCTTCGCGAGGCCGTTGAACGCACCGTTCCGATCGAGATAAGCTTCCTTCGGCCAGACGTCTTCCAATTCGAGCTCACGGCCACCCCCGAGACGCCCACTTCCGGGAGCGAGCACGTCGACGCCGATGCTATCACTACTGATGTGGACCTAACGGTGACACGTGAGGACGGCGAGATCTCCCTTGAAACGGCCGCGCTCACCGTCCGAATCGGGACCGATCCGTGGTCGTTCAGCGTCATCGATGGCACCGGTCGTACTGTATTTAAAGAACACCGGCCGCTCGCAGCCAAAAAGAACGATCCGGAGGTTTGGCCGCTGGGGTTCGAGGAGGCCCAGACGAGCGAGTGGCTGTACTCAGTGGAGAAGACGGGCATCGGATTCGACATCCAGCCAGACGAACACTACTACGGGCTCGGTGAGCAGTTTACCGCCCTCGATAAGCGGGGACAAGCAACCGAGGCATGGGTCTCACAACCACATAGCACCGACAACGATCGGAGTTACAAAAACGTCCCATTCTACCTGTCATCGTACGGGTACGGCCTCTTCGTCGATACAGACACCAAGACCGAGTTCAGTTTCGGCGGCGGCACACAATCTGCGGTCAGCGGCGAGATCACGGCTCACAGCGATACCCTCCGGTTTTTGTTCGTGAGCGGGCCAGACTTCGAAGAGATCCTAAAGACGTATACGGCCGTCACCGGTCGTCCGTCGGTGCCACCCAAGTGGAGCTTTGGTCTCTGGGCGTCGCGGTATTCGTACGAAACGCAAGCGGAAGTTGAGCAGGTTACCCGCCGGCTTCGCGAAGCAGAGATTCCCTGTGATGGCATCCACCTCGATATCAGTTGGATGCGTGAGGGCTGTATTAGCGATCTCGAGTGGGATAGAGCCGCATTCCCGGATCCGGAGGAATTGATCGACACGCTCCACGAGCGCGGGTACCGGCTGATGTTGATCGAGGAACCGTATCTTACAGCCGGCTCGGAAGCGTTTCAGACGGCCCTCGAGAACGGATATCTCGTCTCAGATTCGTCTGGCCAGCCGTATCTGCTCGACCGGTTGGTCGTGAGTAAACACCGCGGCGGGATTCTCGACTTTACCAATCCGGCGGCAGTCGAGTGGTGGCAACAAAAACATCGTGACTTACTCGAGATGGGTGTCGATGGGTTTTGGACGGACTTCGGTGAATACCTCCCCGACGATGCGATCCTTTCAAACGGTACGTCTGGCAGTCAGACGCGAAACCGATATCCTGATCTCTACCAACAGACCGTCGCTGACGCGATGACAGCGCACGGGCGGACACCGTTGCTGTGGAGCCGGGCCGGGTGGATGGGGACACAGCGAATGCCTGTTCACTGGGGCGGAGACTCGGACACGACGTTCAGTTCACTGGCAGCCACGCTGCGCGGTGGACTGAGTCTTGCGTTGTCCGGGTACGGCTTCTGGAGTCATGATATCGGCGGCTTTAGCGGAACTCCTTCGTCAGAGCTGTACATCCGGTGGGCGCAGTTCGGCTTACTTTCAAGCCATGCGCGGTTCCATGGCACTACGCCGCGGGAACCGTGGGAATTCGGTGGCGAGGCGCTCGCAATCTTTCGAAAGTTTGCTCGCCTCCGCTATCGGCTCCTGCCGTACCTGTACACGCATGCGGTGATCACCTCCCGGACAGGACTTCCGATGATGCGGCCGTTGGTGTTACACTACGCAGATGATCCGGCGACACGAACTATCGAAACACAGTATCTCCTCGGCCGTGACCTGCTTGTTGCGCCTGTGCTCACGGCTGAGGGCTCTGTTGAGGTGTACCTGCCAGATGGGGAGTGGATTGACTTCTGGTCGGACACACGCTATGAGGGACGACAAACGCTTCAGTTGGACGTGCCACTTGAGGAAGTTCCGCTATTCGTTCGGGCAGGAAGCATCATTCCCTCGCGAGAAGCCACGCAGACCGTCCAACCTGGGCCTCCCGAGCAACTGGTACTAACAGCGCGACTCTCAAATGGGGAGGCCAGTGGCCGGTATTACAACGAGTCAACTGAGACGATGACAGCAGTGACAGTCTCAGCGGATTCTGCCGTGGAACTTACTGTTGATGGCCAGCTCCCAAATTCGACGGTGATAGTCACCGGGGTACAAACGACGCCCACCAACGTCCGTATCACCGACATAACAGACAACACCGAAACCGTACTCAACGCCGACGCATGGTCACATGACGGGGACACACTGACAATAGAGATTGGTCCGATACCTCGCTAGCCGCTGCCCAGCGGCAGGTTTCTCTTATACTGTGTTGAACCACCCTGCGACCCACCGAGCGAAAGTGGGTTGGCTTCATGCTGCCGAGCAAGATTTTTGATAGCGTCGTCAGAAGGACTGGTATGGCTCGGCTGGGCACGCAATCGACGAGCGCGGACCGGCAGTTCGCGGTCGCGTGGGTGGGGATGGGGATCATCATGTCGGCGGCTGTCGCGACGATCGATGTACTCCCGCTTCCGTTAGAAGCCGTGTACGTGTTCGCTGCTGGCGTCATCCTCCGCGAGGCGCTCGGCTTGGCGTATTGGGTACTCCAAGAGTGACTCCCTCCTCGCGCTGAGGCGCCGGGGTTTCCACGGCACCGCGACGCTGGGTCGGGATACTGTGCTTTACACAGCAGCTTGTCTTTTGACATCTCTTCCCGTGACTTCCTCCCCACCCTATTCGCTCGCCGCGTTCGCGGCTCGCTCCTTGAGGGTGGGGCTTCCTGTTTCCACGACGCGCTTTGCAGGAACCGAATGGGTCCCCGTAGGGAGCGCAGTCTCCGCAGGCGTTGATTCGGGACAGCCCGTCCCTACTTGCTTCAGACCGCGTACCAAGATGTTGTACGCCGCGTTCCAGTCCCGGTCGGCGGTGAACCCGCACGACGGGCACGAGTGTTCGCGGACCCAGAGCGGCTTGTCCGTCGAGACACCGCACGCCGCGCACTCCTTGGTCGTTCCCACTGGTTCGACCGCCACGAAGTGCGTGCCTTCCCGCTCGCACTTGTATTCGAGCATCCGCAGGAACGTTCCCCACGCCGCCCCCGCGCGGTTTCGGGAGTTGCCGGGGAGTTCGACCAAGCCCTTCGCGTCCAAATCTTCGACCGCCACGAGGTCGTACTCCCGGGCGTAGTAGTTCGAGAGCTTGTGGAGGAGATCGCGGCGCTTCCGGCGGAGGTCGGCGTGCCGCCGCGCGACGGTCTTGCGCTGTTCCTCCCAGTTATTCGAGCCGTGTTCTTTCCGCGAGAGGTTGCGTTGGGCGCGTTCCAGCCGCTCTCGCTCGTCGCGTAGGTCCGGCGACTCGACCGCCGTTCCGTCGGTGTCGTGGGTGTACTTCAGGATACCCACGTCGATGCCCACTACGTCGGCCAACTCGTCGGGTTTCGCGGGTGGGTTGTTCGGCGTTTCGACGCCGAGGGTGGCGAACCACTCGCCCGTTGGCTCTTGTTTCACCGTGACGGTCTTTATTTCGGCGTCGTCGGGGAGGTCGCGGTGGAAGGTGAGGGGTATCTCGCCAACCTTCGAGAGCCACAGCCGCGTCCGACCATTCGTGTTCTTGAGTTCGAAGCCGGATTGACTGTAGGTGAACGAGTGGTACTCGCCCGGTCCCTTCCAGTTGAGCGTCCCGACACGGTAGCCCTTCTCTTTGCGGCCGCGAAGCGTCGAGAGGTTGTCGTACAGTCGTTGCACGACTTTCTGTAGGACTTTCGAGTGGACTTGCTTGAGGCCGGTCCACCAGTCCTTGAGGTCCGGCAGGCGCTTCTGTTCCGAGTAGGACGACGTGTCGTCTACTCGGTTGAGTCGGTGGAGAAAGTGGTTGTAGACCTGCCGGCAGGTATCGACGGTCCACGCTAACCGTTCTTCGAGCGCGTTGGACGGCCGGATTCGATACCTGTAGTTGTAGTTCATGGCCTATTCGTCGTCGTGGTCGGGTTCGGAAACGCGAACGATTTTCACATCCGCGCCGAGCCACCGTCGCGGGACGTAGACGTGTGCGCCGTTGCCGGTGGCGCGAACGTCGCCGTCTACGACTTCGTGGCCGTTGAGTTCGAACCGTTCCATAGACGATGTATAGACGTTGTAGGGACATGAAGATACCGGACCGTTGCCCTGCGAGCCGAGTGTATCGGGTGTATGAACAGGCGATGACGGCGCTGTATCCCCTCCCTACTCGCTCCCACCGGTCGCTCGTTGAGGGAGGGGCCTTAGCGCCTATCTTCAGGTAAGTTGGCGATACCTTTAGTAGCACCCACTCACGTAGATACAACTAATAATGTCCAGTAGTACAAATGAGCCAGAGGTAGTACGTGTGTCCCAGAAGGGGCAGGCAACGATTCCGAAGCCGTTGCGGGAGAAGTTCGGCATCGAGACCCCGGGAGAGGTGTTCATCTACGAAGAAGACGACCGGATCGTCGTTGAGCCGGTCCCCACGCTCGAGGAGCTACACGGCATCCACGCTGGCGACCACGAACCGGGAGAGGTGATCGCGATGGTGCGTGAGATGGACGAAGAAGAACGCCGCCGAGAGAAAGAAGAAGTACAGGATCTCGTCGAGCGGCACGGGGGCGAGCAATAAATGGTGGAGTACGTTTTTGATACTGAACCGCTCATTGCCTTTCTCTACAACGAGGAGGGTCACGAAGCTGTTAACGAAATTCTCAACGATATTGAGGCTGGCCGAGTAGACGGCGTTCTCGCGGAGGTGAACGCAACAGAGCTTCTCTACAAGGTCGCCCGGATAGAGGGTGACGGCACCGCGACATCGGACACGCTGCGGTCGGGAGACCGGGATATCCGGGCGCTCAAGCGCCGCGGGGTGAGCATCAAACGTGCTGATTGGCACACTGCGGGGGTCATCAAAGCTGACGGGAGTATCTCGCTGGGAGACGCATACGCCGTGGCGTTGGCGCACGACCGGGATGCGACACTCCTTGTCGGTGGGGACGACGATTTCAACTCACTCCCGGTCGACGTCACGGTTCAACAGTTCCGCGACCACGGGGTGTGATCGATGACCACCGACGCGTTCGAGGAGGCCGTCGCCGAACTCGGCGAGCGCGTGAGTGAATTCCTCGCCGAAGGAACAGAGCGGTCCGCGGAGGAGATCGAAGACGCCATCGTCCGCGCCTGTGAACTTGCCGCCGATCACGAACTGCAGGGGATCTACAACGTCGGCACCGAAGCAAGCTACTCGTTCAACGAGATGATTGAGTTGATCAACGACGAGCTTGGGACCAACATCGAGCCAAAATATATCGAGAATCCGCTTGCCGAGTACGTTCACGACACGATGGCGGACTACTCAAAGCTCCATGAAGCCACCGGGTGGGAGCCAACGATCAGCTTCGAAGAGGGCGTGTCGCGGGTGTGTGAATCGTACCAGTGACATCCTCCTCGCCGTAAACAGTAGTTGCTGATTTTCACGCTAGGCCGTGTCAAACAACAGATGGTCCAGACAGCTGAGGCGAAACCGGTCTGCCGTGCTGCGTCAACCGTGCTGTTTCCAGCGCTCAAATTCGGCGTGAAACCGTGTAGAGATACACGAAAGAAGATTTTCAAAACGAAACTCTCTCGGATTGCTTTTGATCAGGACTTCGCAAATACGGGTGGGAAAACGCTCCAACTTGATCGTGACGAGCATGTCGATATCACCGCTACGGCGCGAAATCCCCTCGCGAACACCGCGACGCGTTCGAGGACGCTGAGCGGGCGGCCGAACGGACGCGTCGCGACGGCGAGCGCCAAACACGCAAGCTCGTCGACGAACGCCGCGGTGAGACTGCCGAGTCGACTGAGGATGCCGCGGAGTCGTGAGCCGGATTCTTGCCGACGTGAACGTGCCTGAAGAGTACGTCTCCGCACTCCGTGGTGACGGTCACGATGTCGAGTACTCGCGGGAGATCGCCGCACCTGGCCCGGAAGCGACCGATGACGCGATCGTGGCGTACGCCGCGTCCGAAGGGATGGCGATCATCACGACAGATGTCCAAGGCTTTGCTGACCGAGACGCCGCGGTCCCGGTCTTCGTTGCCCCACAGGACATGAGCCAGCGATGCTTGATGCCACGACCGCGGTGAACGACCGCCAACCCATCCGGCTGCTCTCGCTCATGGACGACCACGTCGACGTCGCCGCCAAGCGGGTAGCGGTGCTCGGCCTCGCATTCAAACCGGGTACGGACGATATCCGCAACAGCCGGGCCATCCCTGTCATCGAGGGACTCCAAGCGCGCGGCGCTGAGGTCGTCGCCTACGACCCGGTCGCGATCGAGAACATGCGCGAGCGGTTCCCCGACGTCGAGTACGTCGACACCCCTGACGCAGCACTGTTCGGGGCGGTTGCCGCCCTCGTCGTGACTGACTGGGAAGCGATCACCGGCCTCGACGAGGAGTTCGACGCCATGCGGACGCCCGTGGTCGTCGACGGCCGGCGGGCGATCGACCGCCGTGACGGGATCGTCTACGAGGGGCTGACGTGGTGACCGATCCACAGAGCGACACCGACGACACACGCGATCGATGGATCCCCGACGCCGAGTGGCGGACGATCGTCGCGAACGTTCCGCTTGTCTCGGTTGATCTCGTGATCGAACACGACGGGGGCGTCCTCCTCGGGAAACGCGCGAACGAACCCGCGAAAGGCGAGTGGTTCGTGCCCGGCGGGACGGTACACAAAAACGAACCTCGGACTGAGGCCGTCCACCGCGTGGCCACCGAAGAACTCGGCGAAGCCGTCGTGATCGATGAGTGTCTCGGAACGTACGAACATTGCTACGAGACGGCCGATGTCGACGGCGTCGACTCGAAACACTACCTCGCGACCGGCTACCGGTGTCATTTCGAACGCGACGATCCCGAGATCGGTGGCGACGACCAGCACAGCGCCTTCCAAGTCTTCCGGCCCCCGTTCGAGAATCTCCATCCGTACGTCCGGGCGTATCTCGACGATCGCTAGCCCGACGACTCCCGTCCGAGCTGTGTCGCCCGGTCGACATCGGTGGGCGTTTTCACGTTCATGCGCTCGTCGAGATGGACGGTTTCGATATCGTACCTGAAACAGCTGGTCGCTGAAGAGTGCGTGTTGATCGAGAAGGGGCAGTCCGGCTACCGCCCCCCGTTTTAAGTTAGTGGATAGCCAATCGGAAGTATGGGAATCGTCCGGGATTCAGAACACAGCGACGGTGCGCCGACAATTAATGGAACGGGGATCCGTGTGAAGGATATTGCCTCGGCGTACGAACACAGCGGCTACGATCCCGACGAAATAACGCAGCTATACCCCAATCTCAGTCTGAGTGATGTTCACCGCGCACTCGCGTACTACTATGACCACATCGATGAGTTCCGGTCGCCTTCGTCTGAACCAGCATCCGCGTAATGCGACCGGTGTACTGCGACGAGAGTATCTGGATTCCCGTCGCGGATGGCCTTCGTCGACGCGGGTGGACGATCCACACCGCCCGAGACGAAGAGACTCTCGGTGACTCCGACCGTGAACAGTTGCGGTACGTGGTCGAAAAAGACTGGCTGCTCTTGACGTTCGACGACGACTTTCTCTCACTCGTCGAAGGACGGGGGCTGGAGCACAGGGGGTTGCTCTATGTTCGACAGGCTGGGCGCCAGATCGGCGATATCGTGAAAGTCGTCGATGAGTACCTCCAGTACAGATCCGCGGAGGATCAGTCGATCCAGTATCTGTGACTCGCACGTATTGACCGCAACTGCGGGAGAATATGTACGTTGGTGAGAATCCCACCAGTTGTTCGAGAACTCTTTCGCGGTTGGATAGAGGATAGGAGTACCGGGGGCTTGGCACTCTCAGCAGTCCCACCCGTCACAGTCCGTGAACCCCACACGAATTCTCACCGTGTCGGAGTTCGGTGGAACTGTAAACCTGAAATCTCCAACGCTCAGGATTCCTCCGCGTTTACTCGGAGGAGAATGTCAAGCTACTGTGATGTGTCGCATCGATGTCCCTGTCGTACTCGTCGGCCATGATCTCCAAGGCGGGCTCGTACGCTGGCCGATTCTCCATCATCTGGCTGACGGCATCGTCCAACGGGATGACGGGGTTGCCTTCGACCCACTCGGCGTCGATACCATTGGTCTTCGGGTACAACACGTAGTGGATGTTCCCATCGACGTCGCTGGCGTCCGGGCGCTCGTTGATCGTCGTATCAACGCCCCACTGTTGGAAAAACGCAATCCACCGTTCGACATCACGGTCGTGTACTTCGATGAACACCGGATAGTCGTCGTGGCTCCGCGCGATCTGGAAGCCGCCGTGCGTCCAGACATACGCCGCGTCAATTTCCGTGTACACAAACTCCATCCCAGCGAAGTGGGGGATGATGTACGCGTCCTCTTGCGAGATAGTGTCGCGACTGTACAACGCAGCTATTATCTCGGCGTACTGCTGGCGCATCTCGTGGTCGACGATCTGAATTCCATTATCTGTCTTAGCGATAATATTTGCGTTATCCAACCGCTCCATCCAGTCGTACACCCATGAGTACGAGATGTCAATCTTGCTCGCGATGCGATTGATAGAATCGCCACGCTGAGCTGCTAAAACAATCTTCGCAGCTGTAGGGTCCATTAATTCGATCATTGGTATCTGGCCGCTTCTCCGTCTGGCCGGGCTCGTTCGTAGTTATCTCTATAGCGATATCAATGTATAGGACTTCCGCCTAGCCGGCTAGGTATGAGAGCTACCTACTCAACCGCGTCACGGTTACCAGCGCGTCGAACAGATCGACCGCCACGTACTGGTCTGCGTGGACGGACCACAGCTTTCGAGAGCAGTGAAAGAATATAGAACCATACCAAAGTACTATTTTCCTCTAGGTCGTCTGTGCCTACATGAGCGACCGACACCCACCAACTAACTTTACAGATATCAACGAGGCAGTCGGGACAGACTGGGAGTGTGAACTACCCCACCCTACTCAGACCCTGGCGCGGCTTCCTTGAGGGTGGGGCTTCCTGTTTCTACGACGCGCTGTACATCCACGACATCGAACGACCCCGACGACGTGAACATAGGGAGCGCAGTCTCCACAGGCGTTGTGGCTTTGGACTGTCCCAGTCCTAGCTTCTCGAAACCGCGAGACAAAACGTTGAGTGCGGCATTTGCATCCCTATCCATCTCGAACCCACAGGCAGGACATGAATGCTCTCGCACCCATAACGGTTTGTCTGACTCGACACCACACGACGCGCACTCTTTCGTCGTGCCTGCTGGCTCTACCTCAACAAAGTGCGTCCCCTCTCGCTTACACTTGTATTCAAGCATCGTCGTGAACGTATCCCACGCTGCCGAAGCCGTGTTCTGACTGTTGCCAGCCGACTCCAGCATCGACTTCACGTTCAAATCCTCGACGGCCACCAAGTCGTACTCAGTAGCGTAGTAATTCGAGAGTTTATGTAGGAAGTCGTGGCGTTTCCGTCTGAGTTGCTGGTGACACTCAGCCACTTGTAGCCGTTGTTTCTCCCAGTTGTTCGAGCCGTGTTGTTTCCGCGAGAGAGACCGTTGTTCGCGCGTGAGTCGCTCTCGTTCGTCTTGGAGGTCGAGTGAGCCGACAGCACGCCCATCCGTGTCGTGAGCGTATTTGAGGATGCCAACATCAATGCCGACACAGCGGTCAGGATTAGCTGGTTTCGCTGGTTCTTCCTTCCCTTCGACAGCGAAGGAAGCGTACCATTCACCAGTCCGTTCTTTCTTGATAGAGACCTCTTTGACGGTGATATCCTCGGGAATTTCGCGGTGGTAACTGATTGGAATATCTGCGAGTTTCGAGAGTGAGAGGACGGTCTGGCCGTTCTTCTTGTCGAACTCGAAGCCAGACTGTACGTACGTGAAACTCCTGAACTCGCTCGGTGCTTTCCAGTTGAGACTCCCGACGTTGTACCCGTTCTGTTTGAGCTGTGAGAGTGCTTTGATGCTGTCCTCGATTCGCATCACGGCAGCTTGTGCGACAGTTGAGTACAGGTCGGTAAGCTCGTTCCACCAGTCTTTGAGGTCGGGTATCTGGTCACGGACTTGGCGCACTCGCTGGTTGAGCGTTCCTGCTGAGTCAGGGATTTGTTCGAACTCGTTGAGCGCGTGGTTGTACAGTTGCCGACAGGTATCGCGGTGATAGTCCAACGTCTCTCGCTGGGATTCAGTCGGGTGGAGGCGATACCTGTACGCGTAGTGCATTGATTACCCGTCGGGTTCCGATGTTCGGACGATTTTCACGTCTGCGCCACGCCAGTCCTTCGGGACAAGCACGTGAGCACCGTTACCAGTGGGCTTGACCTCGCCATCGATGACTTCGTGGCCTTCGATTTCGTGTCTATCCATCACCAGAATTTAAATATTGTTTCAACATAAGTGTATCGATCGTGGGCCTGTGAGTCAGCAATAAGACAGTGTATGCGAGATGATGACGGCGCTGTATCCCCACCCTACTCGCTCCCTACGGTCACTCCTCAAGGACGGGTGCTTAGCGCCTAAAGACCGCTAACACGACGCCATACGAGCGCATTCGGCATTTGACCTCCTTCCACGGCTAAAGCCCTGTCTCTTACCCACAAATCGAGTCGTTGCCGAAATCAACGACCCCGAACAGAATCCCGATATCTACAGATGTAACGCCCTTATGGAACGATTTTACCGATCTCGTTAACCCGTATTCAGTAACCCCCCACTGCCGATATCACCGGCCGAATCACTCCTCACCTCGATCTTCCGATTGTAGATTGGCTTCGACAGCGTCTGAAACGTCTGTTTGAGACTCGGTGAGCTTATGGGTAAGAGACAGGACTTCAGTCGTGGATCACTGACGCCGAGCAAAAGTTCTAATATCTACAGATTTGACACCACTATAGAGGGATTTTGCCGACCTCGTCTATGATATTCTGTGTTCCAAACGAGAGTCCGAAAGGAGTGCCTCACGCCGTCGCGGGCTCCTCACCCGGGTTGTTCGCGGTGAGTTCGACATCAAGACGGATGCGCTCGTACGGGAGGTACGGCCGCTTCGAGCGTTCGTCGTCCTCGACGATGAATACGATCCCGTAGTCCGCCAGACGCGTGACATCGTCGTGGACTGGCTTGTAGTCGCGATTGAGTGCCTTGGCGAGCGCGCTGATGCTCTTAGCGGCACCTTCGGTATCCATCAGCGTCTGAAGGAGCTCGATCCGCCGGTTGGTGAGGATCGTCCGCAGCTCGCCAACTGTCGCGAACGATACCACTGCGGGCTGTGGGTCGCCGTCTGCGATCGCGTTGACAGCGGTGAGCGTGTCCTCGAACGTATCGTCGAACGATTCGACGGTAATGCGAAGGACATCGGGATGCGGCCGGTCGCGAGGGTCACTGTACTTGTCGGGCCAGCCGTCGTGGTTGGGCTCAGTCATTGGTGGTCTCCGTGTCTGCCAGCGTCGCAATTCGTTCAGAAACCGAGTCATATGAGCCGCAAGGCTGTGAAACTCGATCGCTGTGCCGTCGCCAAATCGAACGTGCCGGTGATGCCAACCGAGATCGTCGTCGTCGTGCGCGTCGTCATACCGGAGCAGTTCGCCGGTCTCAGGGTGATAGTACTGAAACCGATAGAACCACCCGTCCGGATACTCCTCGTCGCGGACAGCGAATATCTCCACGCGCCCACCGGGGACAGCGCGGTTCAACTCGATCGGGTGACGCTTCGACATCCTACTGTACTGTAACCTATGATGTTATAGACCATAAGTTTATGGGACTGAAATACAGTTCCCGATTAGAGCGAGGGCGTGGCCAACGTGTACGTTGGCGACTTCACCGACATGCTGTCGGCACATTGGTCGGCGCATGTGAACGAGAAGATGCACCAGTTCTGGGCGTACCGGTTGTTCATCGACCGGCTTGCGACAACTGCTGAGGAGTACGGCATCACGGTCGAAGTCCGGTCGGAAGCGTACACGACGACTGAGCGCCCGGTGTGTGGCGAGCGAGACGAGTCAGAACGGGACGGCGACGTGTTTCGGTGTTCGTGTGGCTACGAGGGGCACGCCGACCTTGGTGCCTCGCGGACGTTCCTCGAACGACAGGCTAGCGAAAACGTTGGGTCGATGGCACGGCCTGTGCGCCTCAAGTGGGACGACCACAACTGGTCGGAGTCATCACGCTCTCCCGCGAGGGCAAGTCCCAACGAGGAGCGCACAAACCGGAGTACCGGCGAGGGAAACTTGCCTCTGTGGGGACGGCATAGCCAACATCCCCACCAGAGGAATCCCACCCCTTCAGGGCTGTCTCTTACCCATAAGCTCACCGAGTCTCAAACAGACGTTTCAGACGCTGTCGAAGCCAATCTACAATCGGAAGATCGAGGTGAGGAGTGATTCGGACGGTGATATCGGCAGTGGGGGGTTACTGAAT
>NZ_NHNZ01000042.1:0-15726 GCF_002727095.1 Halorubrum sp. C191
GGCGACCGACGAGGCTGGGGAGGTGTGAGGCGCGGTGCCGTGCGGGGTGGGACCCAAAGGGGTAGTCGCCGGTGGCGAAGCCGCCGGCTGCCCGTGGCGCGTAGCGCCACGCTACCGCGAGGGCGCAGTAGGCGTTCAGGAGAGCGAAGCTCTCATGAGCCAATCAGAACGCGGAGCGTTCTGATGACGACGTAAGCACCGCAGGGAGCGAACGGAGTGAGCAACCGAGGAGCGCAACAAGCGTACTGCGCCCTCGCAGTTGGGGCTTTGGCGGTGTTCGTCGCCGATTCGTTACCAACCGCTTATATACGAGTCGCCGGTCGCGTCGAATCTTCTTCCGACCACCCAGTACGCGACGGGGAGGCAGCCGGCGAACGCGACCGGCCAGACGGTCAGCTGGGAGATCGGATCGGGCGGCGAGACGAGGCTCCCGACGACCAGCCCCGCGGGACCGGCGACGGCGACGATCGCGGTGGCCCGCTCCCACCGCGACGGCGGGTACTCGCGAGACCGTCCGCGGCGCCACCACAGCAGGTAGTAGAACAGCACAATTCCCGAGAGCGGTGCGAAGACGCCCCAGACGGCCGGATAGTCACTTCCGCGGGCGTGCGCGTCGAGGTTCACCCAGACGCCGGATGCGAGCCAGACGAACAGCACTAGGGCGGCGCCGAAGGCGACGGGGGGAGTGAGGAGGGACACGACCGGGTGTTCCGTCGGATCAGTAATCGGTTTTCCCCCGAGCGGAACCGTCCGCGCGGAACCGGTTTTGTCGCAGTCACCGACGTAGCCGCGCCGCTCAAGTGGCTCGCCGCCCAACGACGCGTATCGTGAGCGACGCCGACTCCCCCCTCTCGGAGGACCGCCCGACCGTCGACCGCCCGCTCCGCGTCGACGCCCCGTTCGAGCCCGCGGGCGACCAGCCCGAGGCGATCGAGCAACTCGTCGAGGGGTACGAGTCGGGCGCGACAAAGCAGACGCTGCTCGGCGTGACGGGGTCCGGGAAGACCAACACCGTCTCGTGGGTCGCCGAGGAGTTGGACCAGCCCACTCTCGTTCTCGCCCACAACAAGACGCTCGCGGCCCAGCTGTACGAGGAGTTCCGCGAGCTGTTCCCGGACAACGCCGTCGAGTACTTCGTCTCCTACTACGACTACTACCAGCCGGAGGCGTACGTCGAGCAGACGGACACGTTCATCGACAAGGAGATGTCGATAAACGAGGAGATCGACCGCCTGCGCCACTCCGCGACGCGCTCCCTGCTGACCCGCGACGACGTGATCGTCGTCGCGAGCGTCTCGGCCATCTACGGGCTAGGCGACCCGGGGAACTACCGCGACATGGCGCTCCGCCTGGAGGTCGGCGAGGAGGTCGGCCGCGAGGAGCTGCTCACCCGGCTCGTCGACCTGAACTACGAGCGCAACGACGTGGACTTCACGCAGGGGACGTTCCGCGTCCGGGGCGACACCGTCGAGATATACCCGATGTACGGGCGCTACGCGGTGCGCGTCGAGCTGTGGGGCGAGGAGATCGACCGGATGATCAAGGTGGACCCGATGCACGGCGAGGTCGTCTCCGAGGAGCCCGCGGTGATGCTCCACCCGGCGGAGCACTACTCGATCCCGGACGACAAGCTGGAGCAGGCGATCGCGGAGATCGAGGACCTGATGGAGAAGCGGGTGAGCTACTTCGAGCGGCAGGGCGACCTCGTGGCCGCCCAGCGCATCGAGGAGCGGACCACCTTCGACATCGAGATGCTGCGGGAGGCGGGCTACTGCTCCGGGATCGAGAACTACTCGGTCCACATGGACGACCGCGAGTCCGGCGACGCCCCCTACACCCTGCTGGACTACTTCCCCGACGACTTCCTCACCGTCGTCGACGAGTCCCACCAGACGATCCCGCAGATCAAAGGGCAGTACGAGGGCGACAAGTCGCGGAAGGACTCGCTCGTCGAGAACGGGTTCCGGCTCCCGACCGCCTACGACAACCGCCCCCTGACGTTCGAGGAGTTCGAGGAGAAGACGGACCGCACCCTCTACGTCTCCGCGACGCCGGGCGACTACGAGCGCGAGACCTCCGACCGGATCGTCGAGCAGATCGTCCGGCCGACCCACCTCGTCGATCCGAAGGTGGAGGTGACGGGCGCGACGGGGCAGGTCGACGACCTCCTCGAACGCGTCGACGACCGGATCGAGCGCGACGAGCGCGTCCTCGTCACCACGCTCACCAAGCGGATGGCCGAGGACCTCACGGAGTACCTCGAGGAAGCGGGCGTCGACGTGGCGTACATGCACGACGAGACCGACACCCTCGAACGCCACGAGATCATCCGCGACCTCCGCCTGGGCAACATCGACGTGCTCGTCGGGATCAACCTGCTCCGCGAGGGGCTCGACATCCCGGAGGTGAGCCTCGTCGCCATCCTCGACGCCGACCAAGAGGGGTTCCTCCGCTCCACCACGACGCTCGTCCAGACCATGGGGCGGGCCGCGCGCAACGTCAACGGCGAGGTCGTCCTCTACGCTGACGAGGTGACCGACTCGATGGAGGCGGCGATCGAGGAGACCCAGCGCCGGCGCGAGATCCAACTGGAGTACAACGCCGAGCACGGCTACGAGGCGACCACCATCGACAAGCCGGTCAGCGAGACGAACCTCCCCGGCTCGAAGACGGACACCTCGTCGGTCAGCGTCGGCGACGTGGAGAGCGAAGCCGAGGCGAAAGCCCAGATCGAGGCCCTCGAGGACCGCATGGACGAGGCCGCGAGCAACCTCGAGTTCGAGCTGGCGGCCGACATCCGCGACCGGATCGCGGAGCTGCGCCGCGCCTTCGAGATCGACGGCGGCGACGAGGGCGTGCCCGCGCCGATGATCGACGAGTAGCGCCCGATTCTCAGCCCGCGTCACCGTGACGGCGGGGTTTTTACGTCGCTGTGCCACACTCTCGCCCGTGTACCGTCGTGCTGTCGTCTCCGGAGCGCTCGCGGTCGCCACCGCCGGGTGCGTCGACCGCCTCCACGACGTGGCCGCCTCGACGCCGCGCGACCTCGGCGTGCGGAGCCGGTACGTCGACGGCAACCCGATGGTCGACGCGCGCAGCGTCCTCGCGCGCCCGGAGGAGCTACCGACTCACGCCGCTTCCTTCCGGTCCGCCGCCGCGGCCCGCGGCGCGCTCAAACCCGACGCGACCGAGTCCCGCGCGTTCGTCGAGCGCACCGACTTCGTCGACGACGGGGGCGACGCGATCTTAGTGATCGCCCAGCGGCTCACCGCGCCCGAGGTCCGCCTCCGGCTCGGCGGGATCAGCCGCACCGGCGACCACTCGCTTCGGATCGCCGTCGACCAAGGCGGCGTCCGCGGCGAGATCGACGCCGACGAGCCGGTCGTCAAGACGCTCCTGTTGCGCCTCGCGGACGAGCGCGGCCCCCCGGAGCGCGTGATCGTCGCCATCGGCGACGAGCGCGCCGGCATCACGGTGTGACGGTCGGGCCCCCCTCCGCCGCGATCCCGGCTCGGTCCCGCGATCGTTTTGTGGCCGGGACGCTTCCGGTCACGCATGTCACTCCGCAGTCGACTCCTCGGTTCGGCCCTCCTCGTCGTCGGCGTCGCCGCGATCGGTCTCGCGGGAACGGTCGCGCCGGCGTTCGTCCCCTCCTCGTCCGCGGCCGACGGAATCGCGCTGACCGCACCCGCTCCCCTCTCGTCGCTCGCCGCCCCCGCGCTCCTCGCGGCCGGGTCGGTCCTGCTCGTCGGCGGCGCGGCCGCCGCGACCGGGGGCGACGGCTCCGCCCGCGCGGCGCTGGTCGCGCCCGCGTTCGGCGCCGTCGCCGCGCTCGCGTTCGGCGTCGGCCTCGTCGCGGCGCCCGGATCGGCCCCCGCGACGGCGACGAACCCGGCGGCACACGCCGTCCTCACGACCGGTCCGCCCGCGCGGATCGCCGCCGGTGCGGCCGTCGGCGGCGCCGTGGCGCCGGTGGTCCGCGCGACGACAACCGAGGACACCGTCGCCCTCCTCGCCGGCTCCGTCCTGCTGCTCGCGGCGCTCGCGGCGGGGGCGTCCGACCCCCTCTCGTTGGTCACGGGAGGGGTCGGCGGCGCGGTCGCAGTCGCCCTCCTCTGGGCAGTCGACCCGGACCGCTGGCGGCCCTGACCCGGCTCACGATCGCCCGCGCGTCTCAGTCGCTCGGCCGCTCGCTTTCGGCCTCCAGTTCGATGTCGCGGTCGGCCTCGCGGGTCGCCGCCTCCTGCTTGGCGAGGTCGACGTCGCGGGCCGCGTCCCCGTCCCGGGTCTCGTCGGTGCGGAGGTCGTCGTCGGCCACGGTGTCGATCTGTTCGAGGGCGCTCTCGATGTCTTCCAACCCGAGCAGCTTCTCCGTCTCCTCGTCGAACTCCTTGCCCTCTAACCCCTCCATCTCTTGGACGTCGGAGCCGGAGAGGGCCTTGCCGTAGCGGCCGACGAGGCTGGTGAGCTCCTGCGGGAGGACGAAGGTGGTGGACTCGCCTTTCCCGATCTCCTCTAGGGTCTCCATGCCGCGCTCGATGATGGCGCGTTCGCCCATCGACTCGGCGGAGCGGGCGCGGAGGACGGTCGAGATGGCGTCTCCCTGCGCTTCGAGGATCTGGGACTGTTTTTCGCCCTGCGCGCGGATGATGTTGGACTGCTTGTCACCCTCGGCCTGCTCGACCGCGGAGCGGCGTTCACCCTGCGCTTCGAGGATCATCGCGCGGCGGCGGCGCTCCGCGCCGGTCTGTTGCTCCATCGCGCGCTGGACCTCCTGTGAGGGACTCACCTCGCGGACCTCGACGGCCTCGACGCGGATCCCCCACTCGTCGGTGGGTTCGTCTAACTCCTCGTTGATCCGGTCGTTGATCAGCTCCCGCTGCGAGAGCGTGTCGTCGAGCTCCATGTCGCCGATGACGGCGCGGAGGGTGGTCTGTGCGAGGTTCGAGACGGCGTTCTTGTAGTCGTCGACTTCGAGGAACGCCTTCTTCGCGTCCATCACCTTGATGTAGACGACCGCGTCGGCGGTCACGGGGGAGTTGTCCCGCGTGATCGCCGACTGGCTCGGCACGTCGATCGTCTGGGTCCGCATGTCGAACGCGTACGTCCGCGAGACGAACGGGGGGATGAGGTGGACGCCCGGTTCGAGCAGCTCGCGGTACTCGCCGAAGACGGTGAGCGCCTCCTTGTCGTAGGCGTCGACGATCTCGACGGCGCTGACGACCGTGACGGCCGCCAAAAGCACCGCCAGCGCCGCGACGCCGAACGCGAGGCTCTGCCCGAGGAGGGCGACGGCGACGAGGAGGGCGACGCCGAGCGCGAGGTACTGCCAGACCCCGTCCGGGATCTCCCCCAGCAGCTCCTCCAGCTCGGCGGAATCGCCGCGCGGACCTTGTGTTCCCATACCGGAAGTTACGGCCCGACGCTGTTAACGGTTGCCACGAGTTCGCGCGCTGACGCGTCATCTCTCGCGATCCGTCGTTCCCGCCGTCGTCCTCGCACGCGCTTGACCGCCGATCTCAGAGATACCGGAAACGCCCGCGTGGGCCGGTCGGCTTTAACTACGCGGCAGCGGAACAGAGATCCATGCCATCCGACGAGGGGGACGACGGCCCGAAGTTCAGCACGCGAAGCGTCCACGCCGGCTCTGACCCGGACCCGGCGACGGGCGCCCGCGCGACGCCCATCTACCAGACGACCGCCTATCAGTTCGACGACGCCGACCACGCCGCGGACCTGTTCGGCTTGGAGGAGGCCGGCAACGTCTACTCCCGGCTGATGAACCCGACCAACGCCGCCCTCGAAGAGCGGATCGCCTCGCTTGAGGGCGGGGTCGGCGCGGTCGCGACCGCCTCGGGCATGGCCTCGCTCGACGTGACGACGTTCCTCCTCGCCTCGGCGGGCGACAACATCGTCACCTCGTCGGCGCTGTACGGCGGCACCTACACCTACCTCACTCACTCCGTCGAGCGCCGCGGCGTCTCGACGCGGTTCGTCGACCCCCTCGACTACGAGGGGTACGCCGAGGCCATCGACGAGGACACGGCGTACGTCCACCTTGAAACGATCGGGAACCCCGCCCTGGTCACGCCCGACATCCAGCGGATCGCCGACATCGCGCACGACCACGGCGTGCCGCTGTTCGTCGACAACACGTTCGCGACGCCGTACCTCTGCCGGCCGCTCGAACACGGCGCGGACCTCGTCTGGGAGTCGACGACGAAGTGGCTCACCGGCAACGGCACCACGGTCGGCGGCGTCGTCGTCGACGGCGGCTCGTTCCCGTGGGCCGACCACGCCGAGAAGTACCCCGAGATCGCGCAGGACAACCCCGCGTACCACGGGATCAACTTCGCCGAGCGGTTCGGCGACGCGGCGTTCACCTTCGCGGCGATCACTCGCGGCCTGCGCGACTTGGGCGACCAGCAGTCGCCGTTCGACGCGTGGAACACGCTCCAGCAGACGGAGTCGCTCCCGCTGCGCATGGACCGCCACTGCGAGAACGCGGGGATCGTCGCCGAGTACCTCGACGACCACGACGACGTGGCGTGGGTGAACTACCCCGGGCTGGAGAGCCACGAGACCCACGAGGAGGCGAGCGAGTACCTGGAAGGCGGCTACGGCGGGATGCTCACGTTCGGGCTGGAGGCCGGCTACGAGGCGGCTCGCGCGACCGTCGAGGAGGCCGACCTCGCATCGCTCGTCGCGAACGTCGGCGACGCGAAGACGCTCGTCATCCACCCGGCGTCGACAACGCACCAGCAGCTGACCGAAGCGGAACAGGAGGCCGCCGGCGTCACCCCAGACATGGTGCGCCTCTCCGTCGGCATCGAGGACCCCGCCGACATCGTCGCCGACCTCGAAGCGGCTATCGAGGCGGCGACCGAATAGCCGCGGTCCGCCCTTCGCTGCCCCGTTTCTGACAGGGTCAGTTCTCCGCCTCGAAGCCGTCCTCCCACCGGAACGTCCCGTTCCGCTGGACGACCTCGCCGTCGATCTCCATCCGGGAGCGCTCGCTCACGTCGGAGATCATGTCGACGTGGACCGCGCTGTCGTTGCCGGACTCGCCCTCCGGCAGGCAGGCGTCGTAGGCGCGGCCGACCGCGAGGTGGACGGTGTCGCCCATCTTCTCGTCGAAGAGGATCGAGTCGGTGAACCGGTCGATGCCGCGGTTCATCCCGATCCCGAGCTCGCCCAGCCGCCGCGCGCCGTCGTCGGTGTCGAGGACGTCCGCGACTGCCTCCTCGCCGGACTCCGCCGAGAAGTCGACGACCTCGCCGCCCTCGAACGCGAGGTGAACGTTCCGGACCCGCGTCGCGTCGATCGTCATCGGCACGTCGAAGAAGACCTCGCCCTCGGTGTCGTACGGCGCGGTGAACACCTCACCGGAAGGGAGGTTGTGCGAGTCGTACGCGACGGAGGCGGCGGAGTTAACCGCGGTGCGGCCCGCGATCGACATCGTCACGTCGGTGTCGGGAGCGCCGTCGCGCTCGGTGACGATCCGGACCTCGTCGCCCGCGTCGAGGACAGACTTCATCTCGGCCATCTCGTCGGCGAGGGACTCCCAGTCGCGGAGGACGGCGTCGTAGACGAACTCTTGGTACTCCTCGTAGGCCATCCCCGCCTGCTGGGCGAGGCTCCGCGTCGGGTGGACCGTCGACACCCAGTCGGTGTCCATCCGCGCCTCGCGGACGCCCTGCCGCGCCTTCGCGTACGCCTGCCGGGTCGGGCGGTCGACGTCCGCGACCGCGGTGGTGTTGCGCCCGCCCCCGACTCGGAGGTAGGCGTCGGCGGCCTCGAACATCGCGCGCTCGACCGCGGGGTCCGAGTCGAAGTCGTCCGCGTCGACATCGCCGTCGGTCCCGGCCTCGACGCCTTTCAGATAGGCGCGGGAGAGCTCCGCGGAGCCGTACATCGTCGTGGCGTTCGCGCCCCGCTCGCCGAGGGCTTCGGCGACCGCGACCCCCAGCTCGTGGGCGTCCTCCGCGACGCTGACAACCACGTCGTCGCCGGCCTCGATCCGCGCGCTCCAGTCGACAAGCACCTCGGCGTGCTCGCGTACGCGTTCGTCCATGATTACTCGTGTCGCGGGGGAGCGGTAAATCGGTGCCGGGACGGTCGGACCGGTCCCCGCAAGCTGGGCCGCGACGAGTCCGCCCGGTTGCCGCCGACCGTCGAGACCGGTCCGCGACCGTCAGATCAACACTTCGGCGTCGGTGAGGAGCGTTCGCTTCGCTCGTCTTGCCTCCGGCCCCTCCGAAACGATATCGGGCGTGGCGGCCGGCTCGTCGAACCGGTCCGGGTCCGGAGCCCAGGAGTCGAGCAGCTCCGCGAACGTCGGCCCCTGCCGTCCGGTGAGATGGATGAACCCGCCGTACTGCCGCCGTTCGGCCGAGGTCGCGTCCGGGTCCGGGAACGCCTCGCGGATACAGCCGACGCTCTCGCGGAGGTACTCCGCGGCCTCGTGTTGGGAGTACTGGCTGTCCGCGTAGTACTGCTCCTGACCGCGCTCCGTGAGGTCCGCGTCCGCGAGCGCGGAGGACTCGTACCGAACCGCGTCTCGGCTGATCTCACCGCCGAGGAAACTGAGGTTCACCGTGAAACAGTCCGGGTATCGGAGGATCAACAGAAAGAAGATCTGTTCGTCGACAGTGTAGCGTTCCTGTAAGCGGTAGTAACACTCCAAGTAGTACGCGGCGAGCGCTCCGATCCAGTCGTCGCGTTCGCCGTCGAGATACGCGGTCGCGACGTCGTAGTACTCCTCGCCGGCGACCTGCTGTAAGCGGTACTCGAAGCTCTGTCGCATCTCGTCCAGTTCGTCCTCGTACACTTCCGTCAGCGGGACGTCCGGATCGTCGAGTAGCCGGGCCTGCCGCTCGCCGGCGTCCGCGATCCGGGCCATGTTCTCGTGGAGGTCCCGTTCCGCCTCCCTGTCGGGGAGCGGAATTCGAACCGCCTGTCGGCGCAGCGTGTCCGCCCCGGCCTCCGAACGCTCGTGCCACTCCATACCGTCGGTAACTGCTCAGACAGCTAATAAAATTGGAGGATGAGCGGCGGTGGTTCCCGGTGAGCGGCCGGTCGGAACCGGCCACCGCCGTCACTCGGAGTCGAGACCGCCGTCACTCGGATTCCCGACCGACGGTCGCGAGGAGCCCGACCGCGAGCAGTCCGACGCCCACGACTCCGCTCCCGAGCCGCGCCAGCCCGAACAGCGCGGTCCGGTCAACTCGCCCGCGCAAGTACTGACCGAGCACCCGGTACGAGCGGCCGTCGACGCGCAGGTCGTCGACTCCGGCGAGGCGGTCCGCGCAGTTCGCGTCGCCGAGCGCCCACCGACCGGAGGCGGAGGTGCGTTCGACGACGAGATCGAGGGAGCCGGGAGCGATCCGATACCCCCGCATCGAGACGTCGTCGCCGTCGGCGAGGGCGACGGCGGCCTCTGCGCACCTCGCGGGGAGGCCGGTCGCGTTCACGGTCCGGTGTCGTTCGAGCCCCGGTCCCGCGCGGAGCGCCGCCTCCCAGCGGACGACCCTCACGTCCGCGATCAGGGCGAGCAGGAGGAGGACACCCGGGACGACGAGCAGCCTGCGGTCCATCCCGGCGGGCGGGTTCGGCCGAGCGAATCATATGCTTTGGGCCGCCGGCTCGGTCGTTCGGGGACCGGACTGCGCCGGCCCGTCGGAGGGATCAGTCGACTCCCGCGCGTCGGCGTTACTCTAAGTCGAGCAGCGCCGCGATCTCGTCGAGGTACTCGTCGTAGATCCCGACGGCGGACTCGATCGGGTCGGGCGAGGCCATGTCGATGCCGGCGAGTTCGACCACGTCGAGCGGGTAGTCGGAGCCGCCCGCCCGCAGCATCTCGCGGTAGTCGGCGGCGGCCTCGTCGCCCTCGTCGAGGACGCGCTCGACGATCGCGGCCGCGGCGGAGATGCCGGTCGCGTACTGGTAGACGTAGAAGTCGTAGTAGAAGTGCGGAATACGCTGCCACTCGCGCTCGATGCCGCCCGTGAGCTCAGCGGGCGCGTAGTAGTCCCCCTTCAAGTCGCCGTAGATCTCGTCGAACGCGTCGGGGGTGAGCGCGTCGCCGGCCTCCACGCGCTCGTGGATCTCCTGTTCGAACGTCGCGAACATCGTCTGGCGGAAGAGGGTCGAGCGGAAGCGTTCGAGGTACTCGTCGAGGACGTGGGTGCGGAGCTCGTCGTCCTCGACGGTGTCGAGCAGGTGGTGGGTGAGCAGGGTCTCGTTGACCGTCGATGCGATCTCCGCGACGAATATCTCGTAGCTCGCGTCGTGCCACGGCTGCGCGTCGCCCGCCAGCTCGGAGTGCATCGAGTGGCCGAGCTCGTGGGCCAGCGTGTACATCGAGGCGATGTCGTCCTGGTAGTTCATCATGATGTACGGCTGGGTGTCGTAGGTGCCCGAGGAGAACGCGCCCGAGCGCTTCCCGCGGTTCTCGTACACGTCGACCCACCGCGAGTCGAGCCCCTCGGCCAGTCGCTCCTGATACTCCTCGCCCAGCGGCGCGACCGCCTCGATCACCCACTCGCGGGCCTGTTCGTACTCCACGTCCGGACCCTGGTCGCCCGTCAGCGACATGTAGAGGTCGTGGCTCTGTAGCCGGTCGACGCCGAGCGCCTCGGCCTTCAGGTCGGCGTGGCGGTGAAGCACGTCGAGGTTGTCGTCGACGGTGTCGACGAGCGTGTCGTACACCTCGACGGGGACGTTCGAACCGTCGAGCGCGGCGGCGCGCGCGGAGTCGTAGTCGCGGATCTCGGCGCTCGTGACGTGTTCGCGGACGGCCTTCTCCAGCGACGTGCCGACCGCGTTGCGCACGTCGGCCCACTCGTCGTAGAACGTCTCGTGGACGCGCTCGCGGAACTCGCGGTCCGGGTTGGTCTGGAGCTTCGTGAAGTTCGCCTGCGTGATCTCGACCTCCTCGCCGTCCGGGTCCTCGACGACGCCGTAGGTCATGTCGGCGTTCGTCAACATCGAGTAGATCTCGCTCGGTGCGTCGGTGACCTCCGAGAGGTCCGCGAGCACCTCCTCGACCTCGCTCGACCGCGTGTGCGGCTTCTTGCGCAGCACGTCGTCGAAGTAGTGTTCGTACTCCGCGAGCCCGGGCTCGTCGTCGACGAAGTCCGCCACGTCCGCCTCGGTCAGCGACTGGATCTCGGGGTCGAGATACGAGATCGCGCTCGACGCCTCAGAGCCGAGCGACGACGCCTTCGCCGACATCGCCTGGTACTCCTGGTTCCGCGTGTCCTCGGCGCTCCGGAGCCGGGCGTACGTCATCACCTGCTGGAGCTCGCGGAAGATCTCCTCGCGCAGCTCGAGGAGCTCGAGGAGGGTCGCGGCGTCCTCGGTCGCGCGCCCCTCGTAGTCGGCCAGCTCGCCGATCCGGTCGGAAACCGTCTCGTAGGCGGCCTCCCACGCCTCGTCGTCGGCGTAGATGCCGTCGAGGTCCCACTTGTACTCGGCGTCGATCTCGGACCGCTCGGGAACCGAACTCATACCGATCGGGTCGGCCTCCCGGACACTAAGCCTTGGCAAACCCCGCGCCGCAAGCCGATAGGCGTGCGGCGCGTTACCTCGACTCTACACCGTCGCCGCCGCCCGACCCCGCTCGCCCGGCCCACGCGGCGAGGTCGACGACGAGCACGAGCGCGTCCTCGCCGTCGCGGTAGTAGCCGCCGACCCGCCGGACCGGTTCGAACCCCTCGTCGGCGTACAGCGAGCGGGCGGGGTCGTTCCCCTCGCGCACCTCCAGGCGGACGACCGCGACGCCGGTCGCGCGGAGCCGCGCCAGCGCCGACCGGAGGAGGGTCCGCCCGATCCCCTCGCCGCGGGCGTCGGGGTGGACGGCCAGGTCCTTGACGTGGCCGATGTCCCGGCCGTGGTTCGGCGTCCGGTCGGCGACGACGAACCCGACGACCGCGCCCTCACGCTCCGCCACGAGGAACGCCGGCTCGTCCAGCAGTCGCTCGAAGGCGTCGTGCGGCCACGGGTCCGAGAAGCAGGCGCGCTCGATCCGGACCACCGCGAGGAGGTCGGCGCGCTCGGCCTGCCGGACCGTCAGGTCGGCGACGCTCACGGGCCGAATTGGCGGCCGCGAGGAATAAACGCGCCGGGTCCTCCCCCTACCGATCGATCCAGGGCTCCTCGGGGTCGGTGTCGGCCGGATCGGGGGCGCACACCTCGAAGCACGCGCCCTCCGGGATCCGGAGCCGCCGCCCGTCCGGGAGCCCGACGGGGCCGTCGGCGTCGCAGCGGAGTTCGACCGTCCACCCGTGGGACTCGACGATCTCGCGGATGATGTCGAGCCCGTACCCCGTCCCGTCGGCTCGGGTCGTGAACCCGGACTCGAACACGGAGCCGCGGTCCTCGGGGTCGATCCCGGCCCCGTCGTCCGCGACGAGGAACCCCTCGTCGGTGGCGGTGACGAGCACGGTGAGCGCGTCGTCGCCGGACGCCGGCGCCTCCTCGTCCCCGTCTGTCGGCACGTCCTCGCAACCGTCGACCGCGGCTTCTGCCGCGCCCGGCGTCGCGTGCTCCCTCGCGTTGCGGAACAGGTTCTCCAGGGCCTGCCGCATCCGCCCCCGGTCGCCGTACACCTGCGCGTCGCCGGCGACGACCAGCTCTGCGCGCTCGTCGCCCTCGGCGGCGGTCTCCCACGCGTCGCGGGCGACGCTCGCGAGCGCGAACTCGGTCGGCTCGTCCATGCCGGTCCCCTGCCGGGCGAGGGTGAGCAGCTCCGAGACGAGCTGGTCGATCCGTTCGACGGCGCGCTCGCCGCGTTCGAGGGGCTCCGTCTCGCCGCGCAGCCGCGCCATCTCGATGGAGCCGCGGATCACCGACAGCGGGTTCCGGAGGTCGTGCGAGACGATGCTCGCGAAGCGGTCGAGCCGCTCGTTCCGGTCGGTGAGCCGCCGCTCGCGCGCCTTCCGCTCGGTGACGTCGCGGGAGTTGACGAGCAGTTCGCCGACGGGGCTGTCGGCCGGCAGCGAGCGCGTCCGCGACTCCAGCCAGACCCAGTCGCCGTCGGCGGTGCGGTAGCGGTACTCCAGGGTGGGCGCCGCGTTCGGCTCGTCGAGCGCGCGATAGAACCGCTCCGTCACCCGCTCGCGGTCGTCGGGGTGGACGTAGCCGAGCGGGGAGCGCCCGACGGTCGCCCCCTGCTCGTAGCCGAGCACCTCCTCGACGGAGGGGCTCTCGTAGACGACGAGGCCGTCGCCGTCGACGACGGTGACGAGGTCGCTACCGTACTCGAGGAAGGCCCGGTAGCGCTCTGGGAAGGTTCGGTCGACGTCGACTCGACGGACCGTGACGATCCGGCCGCCGAACTCCGGGGCGAGCTCCTCGTCGACGATCGACTCGACCCACGCGTACCCGCCGCTCGCGCGGCGGATGCGGTGGGTGACCGTCCGGTTCGCCGTGACCGCCGACAGCGCGTCGGCCACCGGGTCGCGGTCGCTCGGGTGGACGCGGTCGAGGAGGTCGCTCCCGACGAGCGCGTCGCGCTCGACGCCAACGACGTCCGTCGCCGACGGGCCGGCGAACAACACCTCGCCGTCCACGGCGACGGCGAGGAGGAACCGGTCCGCTTCGACCGAGCCGCCGTCCGGGGGCGCCCCGTCGCGAGTCCCCGACTCCCGGTCGGCGGGCGCGCCGCACGTTCTGACGGTCTCCGGTCGTGTTTCCGCGCGAGCCGCCCGCTCTGCGTCGTCGGTCTCGGGGGGATCCGTCGCCGAGGCGTCGCCCTCGTCGCCGCCGCGGTCGGGCGTCGACGTGTCGGATGGCCGGAAGGTCACTATGGGTTCTACCGACGGTACGGACGTGGGGTGATAAAGCTGCGCGCCGGAGAAATTGGTTTTGATAATCGACGGACGCCCCGATCCATCCGGACCCGGTGCGGCCGTCCAGACTGGTGGTCAGGTCGCGCTCCGACGACCCCCCGAGCGGCCGGATCCGCGGGCGTCACACCTCGTCGACGACGGCCCCGTCCGCCCACGCGGCCTCGAAGCCCTCGTTCACGCGCGCCGCGAATCCCCGGTCGCGGAGGTCGAGCATGCCGAACAGCCGGTCGGGCGAAAGCGGGTCGGCGACCTCTAGGCACACTTCCTCGCCGTCGATGAGATAGAAGTTCCCGTACGCGTCTTCGGTGACGCGTAGCTCGAAGGGCCCCTGCGCGATCGTCAGCGTCGCCCGGTCCTCGTCGACGGCGGCGCGCGCGTCGTCGAACACGCTCGGCGAGATGAGTACGGAGACGTCGACGCCGCCCCGGATCGCCGCGAGGAGCCGGTCGAGGAGCGCCGGTCCGTCGCGGTCGACGTCGAACTGCGCGGAGACCTCGGTGGCGAAGACCACGATCGACTCCTCGGCGGCGTCGATCCGCTCGAAGAGGAGGTCGAGGGAGTCGTCGTCGAGCGCCGCCCCGGACTGCTGTTCGTCGGCCGCCTGTTCGACGCCGCAGGCGCGATCGACGGCGAGAGCGACACGACCGACCGAGCCCGAACCGACGGCGGCGCGTCCGCCGGTGGCGCCGCCGCCGACTCTACGGGCGAAGCGTTCGAGTGGCAGACTGACCCGCGGGCCTCGGACGACGATCCGAGTCAGAAGGGTTAAACGCTCGCCGCGGATACCGGCTCGTGAGGGCGCGTAGCTCAGCGGACAGAGCACTTGGTTCCGGACCAAGATGCCGCGGGTTCAAATCCCGTCGCGCCCGTCACGTTTTCTGACGGAGTAAATTGACAGGACGGCGGCCGGGTGTATATAAGCCGAACCCCCAGTGACGGGTTTGAGTTCGTCACGCAGCGTGACGGGGGCCGTCGCCTTCGTGTGGTTCGTGAGATACACGTGACGGAGTCGGAGTGAACTACCCCACCCTACCGCTCGGGCTGACGCCCTCGCGCTTGAGGGTGGAGCTTCCTGTTTTCACGACGCGCTTTGCATCCACAACCGAGGACACAGGGAGCGCAGTCTCCACAGGCGTTAATTCGGAGCGTCCCGCTCCTAACCGCTTCTTCACACCGCGAGAAAGAATATTCAACGCCGCGTTCGCGTCTCTGTCAGCCTCGAACCCACACGCCGGGCAGGAGTGTTCGCGCACCCACAACGGTTTCTCGGTCGAAACGCCGCAGGACGCACACTCTTTCGTCGTTCCGCGCGGATTCACAGCAACAAAGTACGTTCCTTCGCGTTCGCACTTGTATTTGAGCATCCGCAGGAATGTTCCCCACGCCGCACCTGCCCGGTTCCGCGAGTTTCCCGGTAGTTCGACCAACCCCTTTGCGTCCAAGTCCTCGACCGCCACGAAGTCGTACTCCCGAGCGTAGTAGTTCGAGAGCTTGTGAAGGAAGTCGCGGCGCTTGTTCTTCAACTCGGCGTGGCGTTCTGCCACGACCCGACGCTGTTTCTCCCAATTGTCNNAGGGATTCGACGGCGGTTCCGTCCGTGTCGTGGGCGTACTTGAGAATCCCCACGTCGATGCCGACGCAGTTCTCGGGATTCTCCGGCTTCTCCGGCGGGTCGTCGGGCGTCTCGATGCCGAGAATGGCGTACCACTTCCCGGTAGGTTCTTGCTTGACCGTGACGGTCTTAATGTCGGCGTCGTCGGGGAGGTCGCGGTGGAAGGTGAGCGGGATTTCTCCGAGTTTTGAGAGCCACAGTCGCGTCCGACCGCCCGTGTTCTTGAGCTTGAAGCCGGATTGACTGTAGGTGAAACTGCGG
>NZ_NHNZ01000153.1:0-9908 GCF_002727095.1 Halorubrum sp. C191
AACTAGTGGGGTGGGAGTGCTCTCTGGCGTCTTCGAGGTGTACTCAACTCTGGGCTGACAAACTATGTCTCTAGGGTGTCATAGAAGAGTTGGCACGACATTTATTTCGTGAATTTACAGCCGAATCAGCTGATGGAATGCGCTTGCGAACTGAATGACCATGCCACCGATATCTATATTAGTATGAAAAAAGTATGAACTGGTATGACCGAACACAAACGGAAAGTCGGAGATCGGGGGCAGGTGACGATTCCGAAGGACCTTCGGGACCGTCGTGGCATCGAAGGCGGTGACGAAGTTGAATTCGTCGAAGTGAATGACGAGATCATAATTAAACCGCCGAGAGATGAGGAACGGCTTGCTGAAGGATATCGAAAGAGAGCCGAACGGTCTCGTGAGTTGGCTGAAGAAATGG
Source organism: Halorubrum sp. C191 (assembly GCF_002727095.1). Taxonomy (NCBI): domain Archaea; kingdom Methanobacteriati; phylum Methanobacteriota; class Halobacteria; order Halobacteriales; family Haloferacaceae; genus Halorubrum; species Halorubrum sp. C191. Next base: position 416 of record NZ_NHNZ01000153.1, read on the forward strand.
AAGACGCATCCGCAGAAGCAACTGGGCATCTCGGTGACGCACCCGACTGGAGCGAGTGAATTCTGAAGTCAACTGTGCAGGTACGCCGTGGCGACATTGTTATCGTTGAATTGAATCCCACGAAAGGGAGTGAGCAGCACGGAAAGAGCCGGCCCTGTGTTGTTATCCAGAACGATGTTGGGAATCAGTACTCACCGACAACTATCATCGCTCCATTCACAACGCAGTACACATCTGGAGACACGTACCCGTTCGAGGTGGAAGTACTGGCTTCGGATACTGCCCTCAGTCACGATTCAGCGGCAGACCTAAGTCAAATCCGGGTTATCGACATCGACGGACGTGTTAAGAAGAACATCGGATCCGTCCCGTCAGCAGATATGGCAAAAATCGACTCGGCAATCAAAGATAGCCTCGGCATCTGAGCGAAACGTTCCGTCAGTGTATAGTCTGTACTGAGCGATTCACAGGTCAGTCAACGAGGTGTGAGCAGAGTTCTATGACACCCTTGTATCGACCATTGTGAAGGGCCCGTAATGTGCGAAAACCGAAAGGTATTAGACGTGCGAGTTGCCTTCATGTGGTAGGGACCGTTGGTCCCTACTGAGGACAGCCCCCCATCCTGCTTCCTCCCCTGTCCTCTGCTATCCTGTCTCGTAAGCAGCAGTGAGCGTCTCGACAGCGATGCGGCGCAAGATCTTGATTAGTCGAACCCCACATAAAATCGAGGATTCCAAACGCAGACGGCTATCGACGGTGGATTACGGAGTTGATTGTCGAATTCGTCCCCGCGCTAAAGCACTGTCTCTTACCCACAGATCGAGTTGTTGTTGCGGTCAATAAATCCGACCGAAGCCTCGATATCTACAGATTTAACACTCCTATGAGACAATTTTGCTCATCTCGCTTACCACATTCAGCAACCCCCCACTGCCGATATCATCGCCCGATTCACTCCTCACCTCGATCTTCCGAGAATAGATTGGGTTCGACAGCGTCTGAAACGTCTGTTTGGGACTCAGTGAACTTGTGGGTAAAAGACAGCGCTTCAGTGGTGGGTAGCTGACAAGTGAACTCTCAGCGAACAGCACGGCGTTGCTCAAAACCCGGCCTTCTCCAGTTCGTCCAAGAACGCCGGGCGGTTCGAGTGCTTGTCTTTCAGGAAATCGACGAACCCCTCAAACCGCGCTTCGGAGACCAATCCTTGTATCTCTTCTAGGTGGTCGGCGATGTCTCGGTAGTGGCGTCGCCCCGTGTCGTTGGCGGCAAACGGGACGAGCAGCTCCCGGTAGAGCTCGAAGTACTCGACCGGCGCAGTGGCTGCGACCGGATCACGGTACTGGCGAACTGACGAGAGATCTGCGTTCTCTTTCAGTTCGACGAACGCTTTTTTCAGATCGTCGTCGTGGACGTACAGTGCGACGAGGTCTTTTCTATCGTCCCGTTCGAAATGCCGTTCAAATTCCTCGTAGATCGACTGCCACTCCTGATCGTCACAGACTGACTTCAGGTCATCGTACGCGGCCCACTCCATATGATCGAGAAACAACTGCTTCAGCGTGGTACGGTACTCGTCCACATTCCGGTCCTCGTAGAGGTCGGCAGCGAACCAGCGAAGGTTACGAGGCGATCGGAACGTATGAATACCATCTTCAACGACTTCGATCGCACGGTCTTTGTTGCCCTCGTCAACCAGTCGCCGGGCGTGCTCTTTACAAAACTGTTTGCTCTCAAGATAGATCTCTTCGTAGAGTTGCGAGAGGGCGTCTTCGCGGCCGAGTTCCTCGAAGATGTAGACGTAGGTCGAGAATATCCGCCGCTTCTGGAGTGACGACGATATGTTCGTGTCTCTCGTTCCTGATTCGGTCGGTTCGACGCTAGCGGTGCGTCTCTCGACGGTCGTCGGTTCATCGATGCGCAACTTCTCGAACACGTCACCGACGAAGTACTCGAGTTTCAGTGTCCCGACGGCCAAGTGTTCGACATCTATTGCTCCACCGGTGAAATCGTCGGTACTGAGCGGTCCGTCAGTGAAATCAGATACGTAGAGAACGTCGTCCGTCCGCTCGGAGTGGATAGTCGACTTGTCGTTGCTCGCTGATCCGGCCGCTGTATCGACGCTGTCTTCAGTTTCATCTCGGCGGCCGTCCGCTTTCGAGGACGACTCTCCCGATAGTACTGCGTCGAGTGTGACACCGGAGATGTGTGCGTCGAGTTGCTCCAGCCAGTATTCGAGGTCTGCGTCCGTCGTACAGAGCGTTCGGAGCGCGTCGTCGTAGTAGTCGCTGGCGAAGCCGTAGTCTGCCCTGACGAACTCTTCACAGAGATACTGGATGTACGGCCGCTTTCGCTCGTGGCCGAGGTCCTGTTCTGCGATTGTCTCTGTATACGACTCGATAGCACGTTCCACCTCTCGGCCGTAGTATCCGCTGCTGTCGTCAACCTGGTCCAAGTTTTCGCGTATCGCCTCGGAAACCGCTCGGTAGATATCCGTCGCCGTCTGGACGTGGCCTCGTTTTCGATGTGTCTCCGCGAGGTCGGTGTACTGCGAGAAGTCGATGTGTGTGTCGTGTTCGACCATCCCTCGCCGGCTGACAGCGTCGTCAAACAGTCGATCGATCTCCTGCTTGTAGTCGTAGACGGTTTTGGCCGTGTCTTCGCCGACGAACGCGACGAACCGATCGCGGATATCTCGATCCTCCGCAACGATGTCACGCAGAAACGCTCGGAGGTCCTCGGGTGCCGTCTGTTCGATCACCGAATCGATATTGACCGTCTCGTCCCGTTCGGGATCGCTCACCGTCTTGGTGTCTCGGTCGTCTACGGCGAGCAAGACCGCGATGACGTGTTTACAGTCGCCCGCGTAGTCGTACGGACAACTACAACGAGAGCGGACCGTATCGTCCACAAGATCGATAGCGACATCGTAGTAGTTGGATCCCCGAACAGTGGATCTGATCCCGCCGCCGTCGATATCCAGTTCCTGTACCCGATCTTGCTGGTAATAGTTGACACCCCGCTCGAACGACTGTTCGGTACAGAGCGATCGTATTTCGTCTCGTGTCGGGTAGTCCATGTTTTGTATCTGTATACTATGCTACGTACCGAAAACGTGACGCTGTGCTCGCACTGACGTGCGTTAGCACTCTGGCACTCAGCCAGCCTCCCGACAGATTGAATCGTCCGACACGCATGCGTTCACGTACCGAATGCGGCTCGAATTCGACGACGGGACGCTCCTGCTGGAAAACGCACCTGAAACCGTTCCGTACGCGGAGTGGGACGACCGTGTCGATGCGTACCGGGCACAAGCCTACCGACACCGGGCGCTCCTAGAATGGGCCGGTCAGTGGGCTGAGAGCGACGACCAAGCAACACTTCAGGATGGCTTCAGCCACGACGTTGCAGACGCTGCCCGTGCCTATCCCGACCTCGCTCTGACACCCGCACTCCAGATCGAACCGCGTGATTATAGAGTATCAAGCAGAATACCTGCGGCTTCAGCCGCAGGATGAATCCGACAATTCTGAACTTGTCCACGTAGTGATAGCCGATTGGAGATTTCACAATCCGTGGCTTAAAGTGACAGACAGCCCTACATACAGACAGGAATCAGACCGGAAATAGAGCGATTCCGATCAGTCCTACGATGGCGGCCTGTCCGCCCCAAGCAATGAGACAGTAATCGGAACCAGTCGGGTGAACGGTCGGTTCCTACAATGAACCGATGCAGTGCCCGACTGCCGTACGCACCACAGAAAGTAACTCCAAGTCCGTCGACATCTGCCGGACTCCCCGAGGCAAAAACAACTCCGGGAGTCCGAACACGATAGAGGATAGGAGTACCGGGGGCTTGGCACTCCCAGCAGTCCCACCCGTCACAGTCCGTGAACCCCACACGGATTCTCACCGTGTCGGAGTTCGGTGGAACTGTAAACCTGAAATCTCCAACGCTCAGGATTCCTCCGCGTTTACGCGGAGGAGGATGTCAACAGCGGGCCGCGCTTGAGGCGTGGCGGACCCATGACCGCCAGGGTACCGTCATCCTTCCAACCGGCAGCGGGAAAACATTCCTTGGGCTACAGGCCATCGCCGACGCTGGCGTCAGTGCGCTCGTCATTACACCGACGATTGATTTGATGAACCAGTGGCACGCCACGCTAACCAATGCCTTCGGTGGGCAACTTACAGCAGAGATCGGTGTCCTCGGTGGCGGGAGCCACGAGATTGCCGCCTTGACCGTGACCACCTACGACAGTGCCTACCGCTACATCGACGAGTATGGCGACCGGTTTGGCCTTCTCATCACCGACGAAACCCACCATCTGGCGGCCGAAACCTACCTACAAATCCCGGAGATGACGATTGCCCCGTACCGACTTGGCCTCACTGCAACCTATGAACGGGCGGACGGCCGCGAAGAGCTACTCGAAGATCGTATGGGGCCGGTCGTTTACGAGGAGGTCGTTGACAACCTCGCCGGGGAGTTCCTGAGCGAGTACGAAACCATTCAGATGTCAGTCGAACTCACCAGCGAGGAGCGGTCTGCGTACGATGACGAGTACCAGCTCTACAGAGACTATGTTGACACTCATGATTTCGACCTCTGGAAAGAACAGGGCTACGCGGAGTTTCTCAAACGCACGTCTTACGACCCTCAGGGGCGCCGTGCCCTCATCGCCAAGCAACGTGCGGAACGCATCGCTCGCACGGCGACAAAGAAACTCGACACGCTCGATAACCTCCTCAAACGGCACCACGATGACCGCGTCATCGTTTTCACTGCGAACAACGATTTTGCCTACGACATCTCCCGGGAGTTCGTCCTCCCGTGTATCACGCATCAGACTGACACCGACGAACGCACCGAGATTCTCGAACGGTTCCGAACAGGTGAGTACTCGATGCTCGCCACCTCCCAAGTGCTCGACGAGGGTATCGACGTGCCCGCGGCCAACGTTGGGATCATCCTCTCCGGGAGTGCTTCGAAACGACAGTACGCCCAACGGCTCGGTCGCATTCTTCGACCGACTGACGACCGCCAGCCAGCCCGCCTCTACGAGATTATCACCACCGACACGATGGAGACATACGTGTCCCAGCGACGCCGCAATGGGGTGAGTAGTAGTGCTGACGGCTGACCTCGCACGCTCGCGCACACGTGATGGAGAAGTTCGCCCGCTGTTCATCGACATCTCCGATGAACAGTATCGGTCGACGGCGGCCACACTCATCGATCTCTTTGAGGACCACCTCGGCGAACCGAAAGGCGAGCTTGAAGCTGCCATTGACGACCTAACCGTCGACAATACTGACTACAAAATTGTCCAGGGACTGGCGAAGCTACTGAAAGACGAATGTGAGTTTGAACAACAGGCTGCAGTCGACCCTCAGGAGATTCGCCAGCGCCTATTCGAGCGCGCGAACGGACGCTATCCGATCGTTCGCCAACCCACACTCGGGGAAGACACACAGAAACTCGAAGTGTACAGTGCTGTCGCTGACGAACTCGGCATCTCCCTCGAAGAGTGTTACCGGGGGATGTACGCGGATCTGGACGAAAACAAGCTGCTAGTTCGGTTCGGTGACCAGACGGTTGCGGACTACGACGCTGCTGAGACCACGTCGGCGACGAAGTTGACGGGTAATAGCAAGCAGGCGTACGACCAGACAGCCCAGACCGTCGACTGGCTGCTCGCACGGTACAATTTAGCGCTGGCCCAAGCCGTCCTCTACGACGCTTCGAATATGCGGATTCGGGTTTGGGACCACTTCGGGACGGTGTTCAGCTACATGAAGCTGTTCGGATTGATGCATCGGATCTATCCCATCGACGGCGACGGCAACCGCGTTTCGAGTACCGACCTTGCGGCGGGCTACGAGGCCGAACTTGACGGCCCAGCCTCACTGTTTCGGAAGTCACAGAAGTACGGTATTCGGATGGCGAACTTCCTCCCCGCGCTACCGCAGTGTGACCGCTGGGAGATGCGTGCAGAGATTCTGGACGACGATACGACCAGCAGTCGCACCCGCCTCATACTCGACCACACCGACGGCCTCGTCTCACACTACAGCATGGGTCAGGAGTTCGATAGCGATATCGAACGCACACTCGCCCGGAAGTGGGAGCGAGCGACCACTGACTGGGAACTCACGCGTGAAGACGATGTCTTCGACCTCGGCGCGGAGGTGATGATTCCGGATTTTGCCATCGAACACCCCGATGGCAGACGGGCGATCATCGAGATTGTGGGATTCTGGACCCCAGAGTACCTAGAGTCGAAGCTGGCGAAGATTCGGCAGGTCGATGCCGACAATTTCGTGCTTGCGGTCTCAGAGCGACTGGATTGTGCCGACGAGGACTTCGGGGACACGGCGGAGCGGGTCCTGTGGTTCAAAAGCGGGATTCACGTCTACGACGTGGTCGAATTGGCCGAAGCGTACGCGTCTCCCGCCAAAACAGAGCGGAACTGATCGGCGCTCAGTCCAATCGACCACCGTCGCCGTTCCAGTAGTGCCAGTCGTCGACCGCTTGTCTGGTATCGCTGTCAACGTCGAGTACTTCGAGCTGTGACAAAGGGACACCAAACTTCCGGTCCCTCCACTCCACGAGGACGAACATTTCCTGGTTGCTGACTACTTCATCGGCCATTCCAACGACCGGTACCGCTTCGTCCGCTCGCAGTGGGGAGATTGTTCGTTCCTCGATACACCGCGCTTGGAACGGGAAAGACATCTCACGTTCGAGGTGGTAGCACCAGTTAATAGCCATCTCGTGCGCATTGTAGGCATCTGTGAGTACCTCTCTCCGAATCCGTTTGTTTCGCTCTTCATCCGTTTCCTCTGTCATTGCCGCTTTTCTCGGACAATCGCGGCCGTATCAGTCGATGTAATCACGTCATCACGCTCAAGAACTTCATCAACCTCCGCCGGCTCGTAGACCTCTTTGACGATACAGTAGTAGTGCGACGGCGTGCCGAAATCATAGATCATGGTGAGTCTGTCGCCATCCCAGAGTGTCGCACGCTTAGCGACATCTGCAATCGTCATCTCACTTGCTCTGGTGTACGACCGGTCGCCTGCTTTCTCGTACTGGTGGTCGGGAATCACGTTGAGACTGGAATCCAAGTATTCGTCTTCGAGCCCGTACATCCGGAGATGGAAATCATCGAGCGTACTGAACCGACACACCAGTCTATCCAGTTCCGCCATCGTTGTTTCCGGTCCGACGACGATATCGTACCACTCGTCTCGTGCACGGCCTTTCTGCTTCCATCGGAGTCGATAGCCGACGGTTCCTATCCGCTCAGATATGTCGTCGCCAGCTTGATCCTGCTCGGTCCCGACTGCTTCCCGTGCGTTCGACCAACAATACGAGCAGATTTCGTCGGGCGCATCACCCTTGAAGCCATCTTTGTCGATATCGAGGTTGGCGAGAAACTCCGATACTGGGATGTGTTGCGGGCGCGGATGCCGGTTCCCGTGACTACACATCATCTCCCCAGGACCACCAATACCGAACGAGAAACGAGAGTTTCTCCCGCCTTGATCAGCATCCATATCGATGATATGTACTACTGTTCCGCTTCCGATCTCGATCATGAATCGGTCTGTTGGCTCGCTCATTGCTGATCACCGGTACTGGATGTAGATGCCATGGTCGCGATACAGGTCGTGGAACGTGACGAACCGCCGCTGGGACACCGCTTTCGCCTCGTTCGGGTCTACTCGACGGTCGTACTCTTCGAGCAGGTTGATCTTCTCCTCGCTGGGGAACGGAAACGAGACGCCAGAGGTCGTCGTAACCTCGCCATAGCGAACGGGTCTGAAAAACAGTACGACTCCCGGCTCTGCGGTTCGGCTGAGATTGATATCTAACAGCGTTCGCTCTTCTCCGTCGTTCAGCAAGTCGGTTACCGTCAGACGGGGTCCTGACTCGCTGACGGATTCGACCTCGAACAGCGAGGGGTCAGCGTCGATGGTGGACTCGAGAATGTCCCGTTCGGTTTCGTTCTCCCAGCGTTCCGCTTCGAGGTAGCGTTCCGCGGCGGTGGTCCCGTCTCGGCGGTAGTCGTACAGCGCGAACTCGAAGTGGGCCGGCATCTGGGATTCGAATTCGTAGGCTAGGTTCGGTTCGTCGAATTCGATGTCCAGTTCCGATGCGGTTTCTACGATCAACTTGCGGTCAGAGTATGCTTCGAGGATGTCGCTGTTCAGTTGTGTTCCGATTTCCCGATAGGTCTTGTAGTGGTCTACGTCGCTCATTACGAGACAGTATTACATGCCGGTATCAAGGCTTTTGGGTGTCGAGAGTTCGACGGCGTTACGATTCGTATCGATCCTCCAGATCGTCGAGTGCGCGCCAGAACTGCTCGTCGTTGATCCGGGGCTCCGTCGTCGCCCGCTTCTCCAGCACGCCAGCGTACGTGTCGAACTCCTTGGAAGTTGGATCGGTCGCTAAGATACAGTCGGCGTATCCGTTGAGTGCGGTCTGGATAGTCTTCGCATAGTGGTTGTAAGCACCGTCGATCCAGTTGTACTTCTCGTCGATCTCTTCGAACACCGCTCGGTAGACGGTCGCAGCGGCCAGATACCGGTCGCGGTCACGGTACTGCTCGGCGATCTCGAAAAACCGGGAGAAGTCGATGGCTTCGAACACGACCGGGTCAGCATGTTGCTTGAACAGTTGCGCGATTTCCTCTCGATACTCCTCGACCGATGCGTGGTCGTCGCCAAAGCGTGCGAGAAACTGCTCGCGCAACTCAGGGTGTTCGGCGAGAGCGTCACGGACGAATCCACGCAGATCGTCGGCCGATACGTTGTCCAAAACTGATCCGACGCGACCGCTCTCGTCTTGTGGCGGACCGGCGGCGATGTCAAGTAGTACCGCGACGACGTGCTTACAGTCGCCGCGCTCCTCGTACGGACAGGTACACTGTGTGTCGATGCTCCGTGAGCCGAACTCGATCGTCACGTCGTACAACTTCGATCCACTGACGCTCGCAGTCACAAGATCGTCGAATCGATCCAGTTGCTGAATGCGTCCCTCGTCACGGTAATTCACCCCGCGCTCGAACACCGCATCGGTGCTTCGATTCCGGACGGTATCCCGGTCGACATTCATATACCGTCTTCCGACGCGGTCGTAGCATTTGATTCTGGTGCCGAATCGGTAGTCTCAGTTGATCACATCGACAGCCGCGTAATCTCGTCTGATGGCGATGAATCAGATGGAACTAGCTGTGGAGGATCTTCGAACCGCTGGTGAGCATGATTTTCGGGATGGACCGTCGCTGTCGGCGGCGGACTGCCGCCGACGCGACAGTGTCGCCACTGACGACCGCTGTCCGACCCGATGGACAGCTACCGGAAGAACCGGTCGTCAAGCGGTTGATTCGCTGGAACGGACCTGCGGACACCAAGCGCTGTCCAAGCTGCGCGAAGCGTCATTTCGCAAAACTCCGTGAACGACCACTGCCAGAGGCGGCGCCCC